>JANNDB010000531.1:0-3654 GCA_031387285.1 Betaproteobacteria bacterium
CTCGGTTTTCAGTTTCGATCTGAAGGGCACCCGCGCGCAAGGAAAGGCCTTTGTGGATGCCTTGCAGGTGTTCAGCCACCTGGCCAACGTGGGCGATTGCCGCAGCCTGGTGATCCACCCGGCCAGCACCACGCACTTCCGCATGGATGACGCCGCGCTGGCCGCCGGCGGCATCACGCAGGGGACCATCCGCCTGTCGATCGGGCTGGAAGACCCGGACGACCTGATAGACGACCTCAAGCGCGCACTGCGCGCGGCGGAAAAGGCAGGTGCGTGATGGAACTCGTCGTCAACGGATCGCGCACCTTCTGCTACACCGGTGGCAGGCCCTTCGATGCGGCCAAACCCACTGTCCTGTTCCTGCACGGCGTGCTGAACGACCATAGCGTATGGATATTGCAGACGCGTTACCTGGCCCATCACGGCTGGAACGTGCTGGCCCCGGATCTTCCAGGCCATGCCAAGAGCGCGGGCACACCCCCGTCTTCCGTCCAGGAGGCCGCAGCGTTTGTTTGGGCTCTGCTGGACGCTGCCGGGGTGCAGCGCGCCGCGCTGGTGGGCCATAGTCTAGGGTCGCTGATCGCACTGGAAGCTGCCGCCATCGCCCCCGAGCGGACAAGCCATCTGGTGCTGGTGGGAACGGCGGCTCCGATGCGGGTTTCGGCAGCACTGCTGGAGGCTTCACTGCAGCAGCCGCAGAAGGCGATAGCCATGGTCAACCAGTTCTCCCATTCAACACTAGCGCCACCACCGTCCACCCTCGGTCCCGGCACCTGGGTGTATGGCGGCTCTCAGGCGCTGATGCGCCGGGTGCTGGCCAGCAACCCGGCTGTCAATGTGTTCCATCGCGGCTTTGTTGCCTGCGACAGCTATACAGGCGGTGAAGCCGCCATGGCCCGCGTGAGGGCGCCCACACTGTTCATCCTGGGGAGCAAGGATCAGATGACGCCGCCCAAGGCGGCGCAGCCGCTGGTCCGCGCCGCGACGAACGCCAAGGTGGTGCTGCTCGATGCCGGCCACCAGATGATGTCGGAAGACCCCAACGGCGTGCTGTTTGCCATTCACGACCATCTGAAAGCCTGACAACCGTGGTGCAGCCGATGTCACAGGCGCGGGCGCAGCAGATCGCGGCCTCCTTCGACCTGCGCGCCTTGCCGGCAGACTTCCATGCCGACCCCTACCCCGTCTACGACCAGTTGCGCGAGCACACGCCGGTGCGCCACATGCCCGACGGCTCCTGGTTCCTCACGCGTTACGACGACCTGGTGGCGGTATACCGCGACGCGCGGACTTTCAGCTCGGACAAGCGTGTCGAGTTCGCGCCCAAGTTCAAGGATGGTGCGCTGTTCACCCACCACACCACCAGCCTGGTTTTCAACGACCCGCCGCTGCATACCCGGGTGCGCAAACCCATCATGGGAGCGCTCACCCGCCGCGCCATCGGTCAGATGGAGCAAGGCCTGACAGCCCTCGTCGACCGCCTGCTGGACGCGATCGAAGTCGGTGGCGGCGGCAACCTGATCGACGACTACGCGGCGGCCATTCCCGTGGAAGTGATCGGAAACCTGCTGGGCGTCCCGCTGGCCGACCGTGCGCCCCTGCGGGGCTGGTCGCTGGCCATTCTCGGAGCGCTGGAACCGGTGCTGACGCCGCAGCAGGAGGCGCTCGGCAACCAGAGCGTGACCGACTTCTGTGCCTACCTGAAGGGACTCGTTGCCGAGCGCCGCCGGCATCCCGGCGACGCCGAGCACGACGTGCTGACACGCCTGCTGCAGGACGACAACCCGGACGGCCCGTTGACGGAGCAGGAACTGCTGCAAAACTGCATCTTCATCCTGAATGCCGGCCATGAGACCACGACCAACCTGATCGGCAACGCCCTGGTCTGCCTGCAGCAGCATGGCCAGGCGCGCGCGCAACTGCTCGCCGACTTGCGCGATGCGGGCTCCGACGACACCCGGCGCGAGGCCTGCCTGGACACCGCGGTGGACGAATTCCTGCGCTTCGAGTCATCGAACCAGCTGGGCAACCGGCGCGCCCTGCGCGACTGCCAGATCGGCGCTACGCCGCTCCCGTCGGGCGCGCTGGTGACGCTGTGTATCGGCGCCGCGAACCGCGACCCGGCGCAGTTTGCGCAGCCCCACGTGCTGAATCTGCGGCGCAGCGAGAACCGCCACTTGGCCTTTGGTTTCGGCATCCACCAGTGCGCAGGCCTGAGCCTGGCACGGCTCGAGGGACGGATCGCTATCGGGCGCTTCCTGGAACGCTTTCCGGATTACCGGTTGACAGAGGCGCCGGTACGTGGCGGGCGGGCGCGGTTTCGCGGGTTTCTGTCGGCGCCGTTTGTTGTATGTTGATTGCGGGTGTTTCGTACGCCCAGCCAGCAGGCGTACCAGCCACGCTCGCAGCTGCTGGGGCTGGGCAGGCGCCTCTGCGCAGCTTAGGGAGGAGAAACGGCGCAGCCGTTTCGGGGGAGACGGAGCAGAGGCGCCTGCCCGACCCCAGCGGCCGCCAAGAGCGCAACGCCGGCCATTTCGCCCGCACCGCACTTGCAGCACAATAGACTGGCACCGGCGCAAGGCCAGCGCCCGGTGTACATATATATACCTACCCCCAAGACCCATGACCATGACAGAAACCGTATCCACGCGCTTCGGCAGCGGCCAGGCCGTCCTTCGCATCGAAGACGAAAAGCTGCTCAAGGGCGAAGGCCGCTTCACCGACGACATTCGCGATGACAGCAGCTACCCAGCGCATCTGCGTGTGTGCTTCGTGCGCTCGCCCTACCCGCATGCGCGCATCGTATCGATCGACAAGGAGGCCGCGCGCGCCATGCCCGGCGTGGTCGCGGTATACGACGGCGCCGACCTCGCCGCGGCCGGTGTGCAGCCATTGGCCGGCCCCGCGTCCTTCAGGCGCATCGACGGCAGTCCGGCCGCGACGCCCGAGCGCCGGCCGCTGGCCCTTGAGCGCGCGCGTTATGTGGGTGAGGCGGTCGCCATGGTGCTGGCCCGTACCCTGCAGCAGGCGCGCGACGCCGCCGAGGCGGTCATGGTCGAGTACGAAGAACTGCCCATGGTGGTCGACCTCGCGTCGGCAACGGCGCCCGGCGCACCGGTATTGCACGATGCCGCGCCCGACAACATCGCGGCCGAAATGCACCATGGCGACGCGAACGCCACCGCCGCGGCCTTCGCCAAGGCTGCACATGTGGTGCGGCTGGACATCATGAACCAGCGCCTGGCAGCACTCACACTGGAGCCGCGCTCCATTCTGTGCCTGATCGACCCCTCGAACGGGCGCTTGATCGTGCGCTTGAGCACGCAGATGCCTTCGGGTGCCCGCACGGCACTGTGCGGCGTGATTCCCGGGCTGCAGAACGACCAGGTGCGCGTCACCGTGGGCGACGTCGGCGGCGGCTTTGGAATGAAGGGGGGCATCTGCCCCGAGGACGCTGCCACGGCCTGGTGCGCCTGGACGCTCAAACGGCCGGTAAAGTGGATCGCCGATCGCAGCGAGGAGTTTCTCAGCAGCGCGACCGGCCGCGATGTGCTGAGCCGCTCCGAGCTCGCACTCGACGCCAGCGGCCGCATCCTGGCGCTGCGAGTGCATGCCACGGCCAACACGGGAGCCTACGCCACCGGTACCGGTGTG
>JANNDB010000539.1:0-3450 GCA_031387285.1 Betaproteobacteria bacterium
CATCAAAGGGTACAAGACCATATTTGGTGGCCCGACCATCAACTTCAGCGACAAGGACCATAAGGGAATGCGCGGCGCCCTGATGTACAAGGTCGATGGCGGCCGCTGGGTTCCCGAAGGTGGCGAACTGCCGCCTATCAAGTGAGGTCTGGCGCTGATTGCGCCCGAGCGACGCCGTTCTGCACGACCTCTGCGTGGTTGACGCAGCCACGGCGTCGGCCACCGTTTCTGCCCCGCGGCAGTTTGAAGTCCTCAATTTGATTTGAGCGCATGCTGTGCATGCTAGAAAGATGAACGAATTCCTGCAACAACTCGTGAGCGGCATTGCGGTAGGCTGTGTCTACGCGCTGGTTGCCCTGGGTTTTGTCCTGATCTACAAGGCTACCGATATCGTCAACTTCGCCCACGGCGAGGTGATGATGGTGGGGGCTTTCCTGGGGCTGACCTTCATCGAGATTCTGCATTTCCCGTACTGGATCGGGCTGGCCACCGCAATCGCCTGCATGACCGTATTTGGCGCCGTTCTCAATCGCTTCCTCCTCAAACCCCTGGCCGGCCAGGGCATTCTGGCGGTCATCGTCGTGACCTTGGGCCTTTCGATCCTGCTGCGTGCTTTCGCCAGCGTGATATGGGGCCCGGAAACCTTCAGCATGCAGACGCCGTTTTCGCGCAAGGTCGTCAGGCTGGGCGAGATCGTCCTGAGCCAGGAGCATGTGGCCATCATCGTCCTTACCGTCTTGATGGTGGCAGCGCTGTATGCGTTCTTTCGGTACAGCCGCATCGGAATCGCGATGCAGGCTACTTCGGAAAACCAGCTCGCGGCTTACTACGTTGGCATACCAGTCAACCGGGTCCACTCGATGATCTGGGCCCTGGGCGCGGCCACTGCCGGCGTGGCGGGAATCATGCTTGCGCCAATTTCGTTCGTGCAGGTGAACATGGGCTACGTGGGCCTGAAGGCTTTTCCCGCTGCTGTGCTCGGCGGTTTTGGCAGCATTCCGGGTGCCGTGGTGGGAGGCGTCATCATCGGCGTTGTTGAGTCCATGGCCGTGTTGTACCTGCCCGAGGGCATCAACAGTGTGGCAGCCTATGTGCTCTTGTTGGTGGTGCTGATGGTGCGCCCACAGGGTCTGTTCGGCATTCAGTCCAAACGCCGCGTATAGCCGGAACACACCGTGTACTTCCCCAAAAGAACCAGCTACCGCGATGACCTGCGGCTGTTCCAGGACCGCTCCAGCATATGGCAGTACCTGGCCTTGTTTGCCGCCCTGCTGCTACTGCCGCTTGTAGCCGGCGACTACATACTCAGCCAGGCAACATTTGTCTTCATTTACGGCATGGTGGCAATGGGCATGATGCTGCTGGTGGGGTATACAGGGCAGATCTCACTCGGTCACGCAGCATTCTTCGCGGTCGGCGCCTATGTAACGGCCGTGCTCGAGACGCGTGGCGTGCCATTCCTTGCGGCATTTGCTGCGGCGGGAGCGGTCGCGGGCATCGTCGGCGTCATCATCGGACTACCGGCCTTGCGGGTGAAGGGGGTGTATCTCGCGATGGCCACGCTGTCGTTCGCATTCATCGTTGAGGAGATCATTGTGCGCTGGAGCAGTGTGACCCGCGGCAACCGTGGCATGAACGTTCCCGACGCCACGATCTTTGGCTACAAACTGGGTAGCACCACGCACGTCTATTTTCTGTCGGCCGTCAGCTTCTGGCTGGTGACGCTGGTCATCCTGCATGTGGTGCGCTCGCGCACCGGACGGGCGCTGAGCGCCTTGCGCGACAGCGATGTTGCCGCCGAGAGCATGGGCATCAACCTGGCGCAGTTCAAGACCACAGCCTTCGCCATATCGGCCGTCGCCACCGGACTGGCGGGCGCCCTGTACGCGCACAAGCTTGCCTACATCAGCCCTGAACAGTTTGGCATCATGGTCTCGGTCGAATTCCTGATGATGATCATCATCGGTGGACTGGGGTCCTTGCATGGCGCCGTGTTCGGCGCGATGTTTTTCATCCTGTTGCCGCAGATCATTGTCGGCATCAAGAACTTCATGCCGGCCAGAATCGCCGAGTTGCCGGTGCTGGAGTCGGCCACCTTCGGTGTCCTGGTGATCCTTTTCGTGATGTTCGAGCCGCGCGGGCTGAATGGTTACTGGGTCCGCATCAAGACCTACGTGGCCTTGTTTCCGTTCTACCGCCAAGGCATGTTCCGGCGCAACAAGATCGCAGCCAGCGATCTGATCAAGCATTGAACGCACGCCATGAGCCTATTTCAGGTCCGTGACCTCGCAGTGCATTTTGGCGGCATCCGTGCCGTCGACGGTGTGTCCTTCGAAGTGGAGCAGGGCAGCATCTTCACCATCATCGGGCCCAACGGCGCCGGCAAGACAACCATCTTCAACCTGGTGAGCCGCATCAACGATCCGACCACTGGCAGCATCCATTTTGACGGCCGGGACATCACCCGCGTCACACCCAACCAGGTGGCCCGGCTCGGCATCGCGCGCACGTTCCAGAATATCGAATTGTTTGACAACGCCAACGTGTTGCAAAACATTCTGGTGGGGCGTCACATCCACCTGGCCAGCAACGTATGGAGCGAGATTCTGCGTCTGCCGTCGTATTACCGCACCGAGGTGGAGTCGCGCAGGCGCGTAGAAGAAATCGTCGACTTCCTGGGGCTCGACGCCTATCGGGAAAGCCCCGTTGGCAGCCTGCCCTATGGCGTGCGCAAGATGGTGGAACTCGGCCGCGCCCTGGCGGTATCGCCCCGGCTGCTGTTGCTGGACGAACCGTCTTCAGGCCTGAACGTGGAGGAGACGGACAACATCGGGTCCTGGATTCGCGATATCCGCGATGTTCTGGGGATCACCATCGTCATGGTCGAGCACGACATGCGCCTGGTGTCGGCG
Source organism: Betaproteobacteria bacterium (assembly GCA_031387285.1). Lineage (GTDB taxonomy): Bacteria > Pseudomonadota > Gammaproteobacteria > Burkholderiales > Burkholderiaceae_C > CAISIP01. The sequence continues at coordinate 2,913 of JANNDB010000539.1, forward strand.
GTGTCCGACCGCGTCATGGCCCTGAACTACGGCAGACTGCTGGCCATCGGCACCGCGGCCCAGGTGCAGCGTGATCCGGCAGTGATCAGCGCTTACCTGGGGGCTTGACCGTCATGCCAATGCTGGAAGTCTCCAACCTCGAAGCCTCCTATGGCGCCGTTCAAGCCCTGCGCGGCGTTTCCCTGCATGTCGATCAGGGAAAAATCGTGGCATTGCTGGGGGCCAACGGCGCCGGCAAGACAAGCGTACTCAAGACTATCAGCGGCATCGTCGAGCCGCGTCGGGGCAGTGTGCGTTTTGACGGACGGGACCTGTCCGGCATGGAGCCGGACCGCATCGTCGGCATCGGACTGGGCCACGTACCTGAAGGCCGCGAGATATTCAAGATGCGCACGGTGCAGGAAAACCTGGTGCTCGGTGCTTACCTGCGGAATGACCATGCCGCGATACACGCCGACATGGAGCGCATTTTTGGCTACTTCCCGATCCTGCAGGAGCGACGCCAGCAGCGCGCCGGACTCTTGTCGGGTGGCCAGCA
>JANNDB010000556.1:0-4000 GCA_031387285.1 Betaproteobacteria bacterium
GCGAGCCGGCCCACCCCACCGAGATGTACTTCTTGCCCGGCTGGTCCTTCAGCTTGTCGACGATGCGTTGCAGCCCGGCGGTGAAGTCGGTGGTGCCGACCGGCAGGTACTCCTCATGCACGATCTTGGCGTTCTTCATGAACTCCCTGGAGGCCTTCACCCCGTCACGGCCGAATGCGTTGTCATTGGCCAGGGTAGCGACCACCGTGCCAGCGGTATCCAGCGCGACCGCGTTGGAAGCGGCATCCTGCGAACTGTTGCGGCCGGTGCGGAAGATGTACTTGTTCCACTTGTCGCCGGTGATGGAGTCGGCCACGGCGGGCTCGACCAGCAGAATCTTCTTGTACTCCTCCGCGACGGGCAGCATCGCCAGCGCCACCGGCGACGCCGTCGGACCTACGGCGATATCCACCTTTTCGTCAGCATAGGCGGCGGCCAGCAGGCTCTTGCCCACGTCGGGCTTGCCCTGATCGTCCTTCTCGAGCACCACCAGCTTTTTCCCACCGACCTGCATGCTGCCCGCAGTCGCGTAATCCAGACCCAACATGAATCCAACGATGGTCTGCTTGGCATAGGCCTCGAGCGGGCCCGTCTTGCTGGCGATCAAGGCAATCTTGATCTCCTTGGACTGCGCGGCCGCGCCAAGAGAAACAGCGGCGGTGGTAACCAAGGCAGCCAGCGCTACCAGCGTTCGACGGTACATGGGGTGTCTCCTGAATAATGAAAGGTCAGAACCAGCGTCGCATGGAACGTGCCCGCTCACAAGCTGTTGATCTGTAAGGGAATTCTCGGCGATGCCAAAAGTATGTTCAATGTTTATACAAATAATATGACCACAAACAATACACTTGCCTGATTATCAGGCGTCTGTCTCGAGCCGCGCGTACAGGGTTGCACGCGACATTCCCAGCAGCTTTGCGGCGGCCACCTTGTTACCCCGCGTCGACTGCAACGCAGCCGAAATGGCCTGACGTTCGGTCTCTGCCACCTGCAGTGCCAGCGGGCGAAGCAGTTCCGGGCGCGCCGTCGCCATTTCCCTCTCCTGCTGGTTCACGGCCCGGGGCATGGTCACAACGCGTTCGATGCCGGCCTCGAGCAACACCTGTTGCAGGGCGGCGGCGTCGATGGACTGCGTGTCGCTGCGCATGGCCGTCTGCTCCAGCACGTTGCGCAACTCGCGGATATTGCCGCGCCAGCGCTGTGCGCACAACAGCTCCATGGCAGCGGGCGCGATCTCCGGCAGGGGCGCGCCGTTGCGCAGCGCCACATCGTCACCAATTGCCTCGACCAGCGCCGGAATATCGCTGCGGCGTTCGCGCAGCGGCGGCACCCGGATCGGCAGCACGTTCAGCCGGTAGTACAAGTCTTCCCGGAAGCGTCCATCGCGCACTGCGGCGGCCAGATCGCGCGAGGTGGCGGCAATCAGCCGCGCGTCGAAAGGCACCAGGCGGTTCGACCCGAGTGGTTCGATCTCGCCCTCCTGCAGGGCGCGCAACAGCTTGGCCTGCAGGCCTAGCGGCATGTCGCCGATCTCATCGAGAAACAGCGTGCCGCCGTCAGCGAGCTTGAACTTGCCGTCGCGCCCCTTGCGTTCCGCGCCGGTATAGGCCCCGGGCGCCACGCCAAAAAACTCGGCCTCCAGCAGCGTGTCGGGCACCGCGGCAATGTTCACACTCACCAGCGGACCGGCGGCGCGGGCCGACGCAGCATGGATGGCATGCGCCAGCAATTCCTTGCCGGTACCTGTCTCGCCCAGCAGCAGCACCGGGCTGCCCGAATGTGCCGCACGCCGCGCCTGCCGCTTGACCTCCACCGCGGCCGGGCTGGTGCCGATGAAACTGGCGAAGGTGTACTTGGCGATGCGCGATCCGGAGGCGCGTTCCGCTCCCAGGCGCAGGCGCTGCGTGTCGAGCTCGCGCCGTGCGTCGTCCAGGTCACGCTGCATCAACGCGAACTTGCTGATCAGCGGCGCCAGAGTGGTTTCGGGGTGGTCGAACAAGACGATGCCGATCGCGCCGATCACCGCGTTGCTGGCTTCGTCGCGCAGCGGAATGCGGCTCACCACGAAGGTGCCGGCGCGGTTGGTGAGCAAGTCGATCAGGTAGGGTTCACCGGTTTCCAGCACGCGGCGCATCTGGGTGTTGGGAATCACGTCCTCCACCATGTGGCCGACAAACTGGTCCACCGAGCTGAAGCCGAGCGCGGGCAGAAAGCGCTGGTAGCCCTCGTTGACCCAGACGATGCGCCCGCTGCGATCGACCAGGAACATGCCCTGGCTGATGCTGGAGAACAGATGGAACATGGAGCGCGCCGCCAGCTCCAGGATGCCCTGGGCGTCCAGCGGAAGGCGGCCGCTGTCGGCGCCTGATCCGGCAGAAGATGCTGTGACGTCAGCGGGCATGCGGCGATGGTAGCGCGCCGCTTATGGCTCGGGCGTTCCGGTGTCCTGCGAACCCTGGCTGAGTTCGGCACGTGCATGCGCTGCGAGCGCCTGGTAACGACCACGAAACGCGTCGAGCGCTTCCTCCTCCAGTTCCTCGAGGTCGAGCAGCGCGTTGTGCGCCCCTTTGGTGGCCCGGATGAGTTCATCAAGCTTCACCTGGATCGCCTCGGTGTCGCGGTTCTGGGTGTTCTGTATCAGGAACACCATGAGAAACGTGATGATGGTGGTGCCGGTATTGATCACCAGCTGCCAGGTGTCGCTGAAATGGAATATCGGTCCGGTGATGATCCACACCGCAATCACAGCGATGGCCAGAAAGAAGGTTCTGGGCTTGCCGCAGAAACGCGCAGCGTGTTTGGCGAGGCCTGAATACCACGAGGCTGTGTGCATGGTGCGGGTTCCTTGCTACGGCAAGCGGTCGATGTTACGGGAAGGCGTGCCGGCGCACGGAGGCTGCGAAGTTCACCGGGCGCAGCGCGCTCCGCCTGCCAAGCGCAGGCGCCCGTAGGCGCCCGGCCAACAGCGGCAGTGACGGTTCAGCCCTTCGCCGAGCGCAGACGGAGCAGGCGCGGCAGCACCAGTATCGCAACGATGATGGCCAGCAGGGTGGCCGACATCGGGCGCTCCAGGAAGATGCTCCACTTGCCTTCGCCTATCGACAGTGCATTGCGCAACTGCGCCTCGGCGAGCGGGCCAAGGATCATGCCCACCACCACCGGCGCGGTGGGAAAGTCGAAACGCCGCATGACCACGCCGACCAGACCGATGGCATACAGCAGCACCAGATCAAAAGCGCTCTGGCGCATGCCGTACACACCCACCGTGGCAAAGATCAGGATGCCGGCATACAGATGCGGCTTGGGTATCTTCAATAGCTTGACCCACAGCCCGACCATCGGCAGGTTGAGGATCAGCAGCATCACGTTGCCGATATAGAGCGAGGCAATCAGCGCCCACACCAGCGCGGCGGAGGTGGTAAAGAGCTGCGGGCCGGGTTGAATTCCGTAGTTCTGGAACGCACCCAGCAGGATGGCCGCGGTATTCGATGTGGGAATACCCAGCGTCAACAACGGAACCAGCGTTGCCGTGATCGCGGCATTGTTGGCTGCCTCCGGCCCGGCCACGCCTTCAATCGCGCCTTTTGTGCCGAACTCACTCGAATCCTTGGCCATCTTCTTTTCGGTGGCATAACTGAGGAAGGTCGGAATCTCGCTGCCGCCGGCCGGAATCACGCCGAACGGGAAACCTATGGCGGTGCCGCGCAGCCAGGCCGGCCAGGAGCGGCGCCAGTCGTCTTTCGTCATGTGCACGGCGCTGAGCTTGTTCTGCGTCTCCGTACCGCCGCCCTCGTACAACACGGCATACAACGACTCGCCCACCGCAAACAGGCCCACCGCCACCAGCACGATCTCGATGCCGTCGAGCAGCTCGGCCACGCCACCGGTGTAACGCGCCTGGCCCGAGATCTGGTCCATGCCGATCAGGCCGGTGGCCAGCCCGATGAACAGGGCCACCATGCCACGCAGGGTGCTGCTGCCCAGCACGGCGCTGACCGTG
>JANNDB010000603.1:0-2991 GCA_031387285.1 Betaproteobacteria bacterium
TGCTCAGACAGCGCCTGTTCGACCTGCCCGGCACCCTGCAAAGCTGGGACAGCTGGCTGGAGGCCGCGAGTGACGGCAAGCTGCTCGCAAAACCTGCAGTGCATCGCGCCAGCACCTGGGCGGTGAGCCTGGAGTGGGCGCGCCAGGGCCTGGGTGTGGCGCTGGCCCATGAGACGGTGGCCGGTGACCTGCTGCAAAGCGGCGCGCTTGTGCGACCATTGAAGTTCGCGCTGCCCATGAAGGAGGCCTACTTCCTCATCGCCCCCCAGGGCAGCCATACCAACGCTGCGGCACAGGCCTTCAAGGACTGGTTGTTGCGGGAGATGAAGCCATGAGCGCCCGACCGGAAGAAAGTTATGACTATGTGGTGGTGGGGGCCGGCACGGCCGGCTGCCTGTTGGCCAACCGCCTGAGCGCCGATCCGTCCCGGCGCGTGTTGTTGCTCGAAGCGGGGCGGCCCGACAACTACCATTGGATCCATATTCCGGTGGGCTACCTCTATTGCATCGGCAACCCGCGCACCGACTGGATGTACCGCACCGAGCCTGCCGAGGGGCTCAACGGCCGCACACTGCTGTACCCGCGCGGCAAGACACTCGGTGGCTGTTCCAGCATCAACGGCATGATCTACATGCGCGGCCAGGCGCGCGACTATGACAACTGGGCCAGCTTCACCGGGGATCACGCCTGGAGTTGGACGAATTGCCTGCCTGACTTCATGCGGCACGAAAGCCACTACCGGCTCGACCCGGGCGCAGAGCCTGACCCGGTTCATGCGCAGTTCCACGGTGCCGCCGGCGAGTGGCGGGTGGAGAAACAGCGCCTGCGCTGGGACGTGCTCGACGCATTCGCGCTGGCGGCGCAGCAGGCGGGTATACCGGCAACGGACGACTTCAACCGCGGCGACAACTTCGGCGTCGGATACTTCGACGTGAACCAGAAGAGCGGCTGGCGCTGGAACGCCGCACGCGCCTTCCTGCGGCCGGTCCCCCTGCGCCGCCCCAACCTCACGGTATGGACGCAGGCGCAGGCAAGCCGCTTGCTGTTCGAGCGCGCGGCCGACGGCGCCCTGCTCTGCAGCGGGGTTGAACTGGTGCAGGGCGGAGCCAGGGGCACACGGCGCAGCGTGACGGCTCGCCGCGAGGTCATCCTCAGCGCGGGGTCCATCGGTTCGCCGCAGATTCTGCAACTCTCGGGGGTCGGGCCGGGTGCCTTGCTGCAGCAGCATGGCATACCGGTTGCACTCGATGCACCCGGCGTGGGCGCCAACCTGCAGGATCACCTGCAGATCCGGCCCGTCTACACGGTGCAGGGCACGTCCACCCTCAATGCCATTGCCGCGTCTGTCTGGGGCAAGGCCTCCATCGCGATGCGATATGCCTGGTCACGCAGCGGGCCGATGAGCATGTCGCCCTCGCAGCTCGGCGCATTTGCGCGCAGCGATCCGGAGCAGCCCTATCCCAATCTGCAGTACCACGTGCAACCGCTCAGTCTGGACGCCTTCGGCCAGCCTTTGCACCGCTTTCCGGCCATCACGGCGAGCGTGTGCAACCTCAACCCGACCAGCCGCGGCAGCGTGGCCATCCGCAGCGCCCGGTTTGAGGACGCACCGGCCATCGCCCCCAACTACCTGAGCACCGAAGTGGACCGGCAGGTGGCGGCCGATTCCTTGCGCCTCACGCGGCGCATCATCGAGCAGCCCGCACTGGCAAGGTTTTCGCCACGCGAGTACAAGCCAGGCATGCAGTACCAGAGCGACGCGGAACTCGCGCAATTGGCGGGCGACATTGCCAGCACGATCTTCCATCCGGTCGGCACAACCCGCATGGGCCGCGCCGATGACGCCATGGCCGTGCTCGACCCGCAGCTGCGCGTGCGGGGCGTGCGAGGCCTGCGTGTGGTGGATGCCGGTGCCATGCCCAGCATCACCAGCGGCAATACCAATGCGCCGGTCCTCATGATGGCCGAGAAGGCCGCGCGCTGGATCACCGCGGCCCACGCGACACCCTAGGAGGCAGCCCATGCCGACACCCGCCCGACTCGAAGCGTTTGTGGCCCGCGTGGAGGAAAACAAACACGTGGAAGCGATCGAGGAGTTCTACACGCCAGCGGCCAGCATGCAGGAAAACATGGGCGAGCCGCGCCGGGGACGTGATGTGCTGATGGCCCGCGAAGCCAAGGTGATGGCGCGTGCCCGGTCCGTGCGTTCCACCTGCGTGCGGCCGGTGCTGGTCCATGGCGACCATGTGGTGGTACGCTGGATTTTTGAATTCGAGTGGAAGGACGGCACTTCCAGCCGGATGGAAGAACTCGCCTGGCAACGCTGGGAAACTGACCGCATTGCCGAGGAGACATTCTTCTATGATCCGGCGCAACGCAGCGCTGGAAGGCCGGCCTGAGGCCAGACACGGCCCGGTAAACGAGGAGCATCACCCATGACCGTGCACATCGTGCGTCTCGGCAGCCCGCGTGCCGCGAATGAAGGAACCCGTATCGGCACGGTGCGGCGCCCGCCGCGCGGGGTGCCGAAATCCGAGTTCGCCAGACAGAACTGGTACGACGTGTGGTTCCCCACGCTCGCGCCGAGCGTCCAGGCCATGCAACTCGCGCAGGCCGCGACCACCCCTGCAGAATGGTCGGTGTTTGTGCGCAAGTACAAGGCCGAGATGGCGCGGCCCGAGGCGCGCCACGCGCTGGCTTTGCTGGCCGCTCTGTCGCGCAGCAGCAATTTCTCGGTGGGTTGTTATTGCGCCGACGAGGCGCATTGCCATCGGAGCCTGTTGCGCGGTTTGCTGGCCGAGAACGGCGCCGACGTGGCCCCGTGATCGTTGCGCGGCGCTACGCCAGCGGCGACAGTGCGCCAATGCGTTCAGCAAACCACCAGGCGCCGATCAGCATGGCGGCGCTTGATCCACCGGCAATCACCCATCGCGGGTAGGCAGGCCGCTCACGCAGCAGGTACAGCGCCGTCACCGCGGTTCCTACCAGGGC
>JANNDB010000633.1:0-7014 GCA_031387285.1 Betaproteobacteria bacterium
CAGCCCGGCGCGCATCCTGCATTGCGTGGAGGGGTGGAACTTGCCGTGCAGCATGTCTTCCTCGCGCGACCAGATCAGCTTGACCGGTGTGCCCGGCATCTCCTTGGCCAGCAGCACGGCCTGGCGCACATAGTCGGTCGCGCCGCGCCGCCCGAAGCCGCCACCGAGCAGCAGCTTGTAGACGTCACAACTCGACGGCGGCAGGCCCGAGGCCTCCGCCGCGGCGGCCAGCGCCGCTTCACCATTCTGCGTAGGGGTCCAGACTTCACAACGCTGCGGCGTGTAACGCACCGTGGCATTCATGGTTTCCATGGTGGCGTGGTTCTGGTGCGGGTAGGAATACACGGCCTCAATCCGCCGCGCCGCCGTTCCAAGTGCCGCTCGCGCATCGCCGCGTTCGTTGCCGACGACGGCCTGCGGCGCGTCGAGCGCCTCCTTGAGCACCTTGGCAAAGGCTTCACTCGATTCCTTGCCGAAGGCGCCGTTGTCCCACTCCACCGGCAAGGCATCCAGCGCCGTCTTGGCGTGCCACCAGGTGTCGGCGATCACCGCGACCGCGCTGTCACCCACCTGCACCACCTTCTTCACGCCGGTCCGGCCGGCCACTGCGGCGGCGTTGAAACTCTTCACCTTGCCGCCAAACACCGGGCAGTCGCGGATGGCGGCGTTGAGCATGCCCGGCAACTGCAGGTCCATGCCATACACCAGCTTGCCGGTGGTCTTGTCGACCGTGTCCAGCCGCGCCAGGCGCTTGCCGGCCAGCTTCCAGTCTTTCGGGTCCTTCAGCGGAGGATTCGCCGGTGGTGTGAGCTTGCTGGCGGCGGCGGCAACCTTGCCGTAGGTGAGCGTGCGGTTGCTCGGCGTATGGGTGATCAGGCTGGCTGCGCTGCGGCATTCGGATACCGGCACCTTCCACTCGTCGGCGGCGGCCTGCACCAGCATCATGCGGGCTGCGGCGCCGCCCTTGCGCACGTATTCGGCGGACTGGCGGATGCCCTGGCTTCCGCCCGTGGAGAAATTGCCCCAGACGCGGTTGCGCGCCAGGTTCTGGCCGGGGGTCGGGAATTCGGTGCTGACTTTTGCCCAGTCGCAATCGAGTTCTTCGGCAACCAGCTGCGCCAACCCGGTGAGGGTGCCCTGCCCCATCTCGGAACGCGCGATACGGATCACCACGCTGTCGTCGGGGCGCACCACCACCCATGCGTTGACTTCCGCGGGCATGGCGGTCTGCGCCTGCGCCTCTCCCATCACGGGAACACGAAATGCGAAAACCAGCGCGCCGCCGGAAACCGCTGCACTGCCCAGGAAGGCGCGCCGCGATACAGCGGAGCGGATTTTTTGTGCGGCGGTACTCATGTGACGCTCCCATCAGCATGCTGGATGGACAGGGCCGCCAGCTTGGTGTTGCCACCGGCCGCAACCACCTTGATCGCAGCACGGATGCGGTTGTAGGTGCCGCAGCGGCAGATGTTGGTCATTGCCTCGTCAATATCGGCGTCGCTCGGATTCGGCTTGGCCTTGAGCAGCGCCGTGGCCGCCATGATCATGCCGCTCTGGCAGAAGCCGCACTGCGGCACGTCCAGCGCCAGCCAGGCTTTTTGCACCGGGTGCGAGCCGTCACGCGAAAGGCCTTCGATCGTGACGATTTTTTCGTCCGCATTCACCGTGGATACCGGCCGCACGCAACTGCGCGAGGGCACGCCGTCGATGTGCACGGTGCAGGCGCCACACTGTGCGATGCCGCAGCCGTACTTGGTGCCGGTCAGCCCGAGTTGCTCACGCAGCACCCATAACAAGGGGGTGTCGTCTTCTGCCTGGAATTCACGGATTGCGCCATTGACGTGTAGTCGACCCATCGGTTTGTCTCCTGGTTATTGAGGAAGGCCGCTGGAATGCGACTCTGCGCTGGAATATATGCCAGCAGCGCTTTTCTTGCCGGCGCCATGCCATGTGTGAGGACACCACGCAGCGCCATGCCACGCCGGGCAGCAGGCTACGGGCCCGATAATCTTCAGTGCCTAATGGGTTTCAAAATTGTTCATTTTGTATAAAATGGTTAACATGCCAGCCCGTTCCGTACTTCAAAGAACCGAGCATCAGCTACTTTCCGAGTTAGGCGCCAGGCTGCGTCTGGCGCGGCAACGCCGGCGACTGCCCGCCCAGCATGTAGCCGACCTGGCAGGCATCAGCCGCGTGACACTGCACCGCGCCGAGCTCGGTGACGCAGCGGTCACGATGGGCACCTACATCAAGGTCATGGCTGCGATGGGGTTAGGCGCCGATCTCGCTCTGCTCGCACGCGATGACAAGACGGGGCATCTGATGCAGGACGCACGCCTAGCGGCGCGGCGGGTCGGCACAGACTACCCGCGGCGCATCCGGCTCGCGAAGTACCCGCAACTCAGGTCCATTGCCTGGAGCCTGGCTGACAACGCGGAAGTCGGCCCCACCGTGGCCTTCCAACTGTATGAGCGGAACTGGCGTCACGTGGACACCACGGCCATGGAACCCGCCGAGCGCGCACTGTTGGCCAAGTTGACCGCCACGATCGGCAAGGGAGTCCTAAATGTTTGAGCGCCCCCATCATCAACGCATAGAACAGGTGCTCGATGCGCTGGACTCCAACTTGCTGCTCAAGCAGCGGTGTCTCTTCGGCGGCGGAACCGCGATCGCGCTCACGCACAACGAGCACCGCGAGTCTGTGGACATTGACTTTGTATGCTCCTCGGTCGATGGGTATCGCGAGATCCGCGGCCTGGTCAATGCAGCAGGAATCGGGGCGCTCATGAAAGGCGCCATCGCCGTGCTGCGCGAGCCCAGGATCGATCAGTACGGCATCCGGTGCGTGCTGCAGGTCGCGGGCGCCCCGATCAAGTTCGAGATCGTGTTTGAGGGGCGCGTGCAGCTTGCCGACCCATTGCCCGAAGACAAGGTCTGCGGTGTCTGGGCGCTCGCGCAGCAGGACAAGGTGGCTACCAAACTGATGGCGAACTCCGACCGTTGGGCCGATTCCAGCGCAATGGGCCGCGACATCATCGACCTGGCAGTGCTCGCCGACCCTGATGGAACACTCGACTCCCTGGGCGTGGCAAAGGCTTTGCATGCGTATGGACCCAGTGTCCTGGAAGATCTGAGGCAGGCCAGGACGCAACTTCTTGAGCGCAAGGGAAGGTTGCGGGAATGCATGAAAAACCTTGGCATGGGCATGCCCGAGGCGGAACTGCGCCAGCGCCTCCAGGCCATCGACCCGAAGTCACCGGCGCCGCTGCACCTGCCCCGGCCTTGACGCAATACCACGCACGCTTCAGGCAGGTCTGCAAATCAGCGGCTCAGCGCGCGCCGCGCACCGATTCGAAGTCGCTCCAGAAACGCGCATCCTGCGTAGTCGCAAAATTGATGCGCATGAGCGTGCTGGGTTCACGACGGGCATGGAACAGGGCGCCCGGCGCGAGCAGGTAACCCATGTCGAGCATGCGCTGCGACAAGGCGTCGGTGTCCACGCCGGTGTCGACCCAGCCGAACAGCCCGGCCGGTTCGGTGGCAAAGGTGCAGCCCGCCTGCAGCGCAAGGTTGACGCTGCGCGCGCGCGCCAGGTCCAGCCGGGTACGGATGCGCTCGGCGTGGCGGCGCAGCTGGCCCTGATCGATGCACCAGGCCAGGGCTTTTTCCAGAAGCGCTGGCGTGGTGAGGGTGGAGAGCAGTTTGGTGTCGACCAGCCGCTCGACCAGGTCTTCGGGCGCCGCCATGTACCCGACGCGCCAGTTCGGCGCCAGTATCTTGGCAAAACCGCTCACGTAAATGGTGCGCTGCAGGCCATCGAGCGCCGACAGCCGGGTGGCCGACTCGGCCGCGATATGGCTGTAGGTGTCGTCCTCGACGATATGGAAGTTGTACTTGTTGGCCAGTTGCAGGATGCGGTGCGCGCTGCCCGGCGTGAGGCAAAAGCCGGTCGGGTTGTGCAACACACTCACGCTGACGAACAGCTTGGGTGCATGCTCCTGGCAGTACTTTTCCATCACGTCCAGATCGGGTCCGCTCTCGCGCCGCGGCACCGGCAGGATGCGCATGCCCAGGGCATCGAGCCGCGCGAATTCGATGGCCCAACCGGGCTCCTCGACCATCACCGGGTCCCCGGCACGCAGCAAGGTGCGGCTGACCACGTCCAGCGCATGGGTGGCACCCACCGTGGTGATCAGCTGATGCGTCGTGGCCTGGATGTTCAGCCCGCCCAGCTTCTTCACCAGAGAGCGGCGCAAGCCGGGGTCGCCCGCAGGCTCGCCGTACTGCAGTGAGAAGTCTTTCAGCGCGTGGGCACTGGTGACCTTGCGCACAGCCGTCGAGATGAAGCTGCATTCCAGCCATTCGGGCGGAAACACCCCCATGCCGGGCTGCGGCTTGTCGCTGACCGAATGGAACATGCCACGGATCAATGCGGCCGCGTTGACCGGCGCGCGGCGTACAACCGGCGCTTCGTCGTTGCCCGCAGGCTGCGCCCGCCCGCCTGCGCCAGGGCTGGCCTCGCGCACGAAGAAGCCACGGTTGCGGCGCGCTTCGACCAGGCCCTGGGCCAGCAACTGGTCATACGCCGCCACCACGGTGGAGGGGCTCACACTGTGCTGGTCGGCGCATTGGCGTACCGAGGGCAGGCGCGACCCTGACGCGAGCAGCCGGTTGCGGATACGCTCGGCGAATCGCCCGGCGAGTTGCTCGGTCAGCGACTGACCGGATGCTTTCATCAACATGCTTCGGACCTCTTCTTGCGCCGTGTACTGCCCAGGTTTTCAATACAGATCAAAAACTGCGCTCACAATCTGTATTGGTTGTGTATTGTTTTGGAGCTTACATTGGTCTCCCCGCCATGACAAGTCTCCTGCCTGAAACTTCCAGCCTGCCATGAGCTCAGCCGAACTGACCACCTTGTTGATCTTCTGCACCGCGATGAGTTTTTCGCCGGGGCCGAACACTACGCTGGCCACCGCGCTGGCAGCGAACCGGGGCTTGAAGAGCGCTTTGCGCTTTTGCCTGGCCGTGCCGGCCGGCTGGACGCTGATGATGATCGGCTGCGGCCTTGGCCTCGGCGCCCTGGTGCTGGGCGTTCCGGTGCTGCGCTGGGGTGTGAAGCTGGTGGGCGTCGCTTATATGGTGTGGCTGGCCTGGAAACTGGCCAACGCCGGGAGCATGGGCCAGGTCGATGGCGACAAGCTCAACGTCACGTTCGTCGCCGGGGCGGGACTGCAGTTCCTCAACATCAAGGCCTGGATGCTGGCGCTGACACTCACTGCCGGCTGGGTCGTGAATGCCGCCGGGCAACCGTCGACGAACCCGATGGAGCGCCTGGCCATCATCATCGTCGTGATGGCGTTGTTCGCCTTCACGAGTTGTTTTACCTATGCGCTGGTGGGCTCGCTGCTGCGCGATGTGTTGTCACACGGTAAACGCCTGCTCTGGTTCAACCGCGCAATTGCGCTGGTGCTGATCGCCACCGCGGTCTGGCTGGCCACCGTATGAGCCGCCGGGCCGCCCCAAGGCGAATAGCTCCGAAGCGCGTAGCGCGAAGGGTCATCTTATGAGCCGCCGGGCCGCCCCAAGGCGAATAGCTCCGAAGCGCGCAGCGCGAAGGGTCATCCTATGAGCGCACAGGAAATCCGCGGCATGTGGCTGGGCCTGCTCGGCGTGGTGCTGTTCGCCGCCACCTTGCCGATGACCAAGCTCGCCACCGGCAACGCCGCTGACCCGGCGCTCTCCCCCGCCTTTGTCACGTTCGGGCGCGCCGCCGTGGCCGGTGTGTTGTCGCTGCTGTACCTGGTCTGGACGCGCAGCGCTGTTCCCCGGGGTCGCCAGTGGGGCGCCCTGGCGTTCACGGCCGCTGGCATCGTGGTCGGTTTCCCGCTGTTCATGGCGATGGGTCTGCGCCATGTGGAGTCGATCCACGCTTCCGTGGTAACCGGTATCCTGCCGCTGGCCACCGCGGTGGTCGCGTCGTTGTGGCTGCGCCAGCGCCCGAGCTTCGGCTTCTGGCTGTGTGCGCTGGCTGGCAGCGCGCTGGTGGCCGGCTTCATGCTGCTGCGCTCCGGGGCCGCCGGCAGCAGCGCCCAATGGGCCGACATGCTGCTGTTGCTGGCCGTCCTGAGCGCCGCCTGCGGCTACGTGAGCGGTGGGCAACTGACGGCGCAACTCGGCGCCGAACGGGTGATCTGCTGGGTGCTTGTGATCAGCCTGCCCTTCACCGCGCCGCTGGCCTGGCTGAACCAGCCGCAGCAACCGGTGGCCCTGTCGGCCTGGATGGGATTTGCCTATGTCGCATTTTTTTCCATGTGGCTCGGTTTTTTTGCCTGGTACCGCGGTCTGGCGCTGGGCGGCACGGTGCGTGTGAGCCAGGTGCAACTGGTGCAGCCGTTCCTGAGCATGCTGTTCTCGGTGCCGCTGCTGGGTGAACAACTCGACGCCATGACGGTTGCCTTCGCGCTGGCCGTTGTGGCCACCGTATTCATCGGAAAGAAGATGCCCGTGGGAGAAGCTGCTGCGGCGCCGGTGCGCACCCCGTTGGCAAACCGCAACACACTTCGCGACCCCCAAGGAGAAAAAACATGAGCAAGCCATCTACAGCCCTCGCCAGCCCCTGGCACCTGGCGCGCCGCGCCGAGCGCATGAACCCCTCGGTGATCCGCGAAATCCTGAAGATCACCGAGAAGCCAGGCATCATCAGCTTTGCCGGCGGCCTGCCTTCGGCCAAGACCTTCCCGGTGGCCGAGTTTGCCCGGGCCTGCGCCAACGTGCTGCGCGACGACGCACCGGCCGCCCTGCAATACGCAGCCAGCGAGGGTTACAGCACGCTGGTGAACATGGTGGCCGAGCGCCTGCCCTGGAAGGTGGACGCCAGCCAGATTCTCATCACCACCGGTTCGCAGCAAGGGCTCGATCTCGTGGCCAAGGTGCTGATCGACACCGACAGCCGCATCATGGTGGAAACCCCGACCTACCTCGGCGCGCTGCAGGCCTTCACGCCGATGGAGC
>JANNDB010000643.1:0-2833 GCA_031387285.1 Betaproteobacteria bacterium
GGCGCCCACCCGGCCTCCGTGGCTCGGCCGGTTTGTCTCGCCAGGGTGTGTCGAACAATGGACACTGCCTCCATATCGCGCGCGCGAATGGCTTCACCCGATCAATGAGGCTGGGCAGGCGCCTCTGCGCAGCTTAAGGAGGAGAAACGGCGCAGCCGTTTCGGGGGAGACGGAGCAGAGGCGCCTGCCCAGCCTCATTGATCCGCCACAAGCATCGCCCGGTGGTCTCACACGAAGGCCAGCAACAAGATCAAACCAAGCCGAACGCCCCCAACAACGCCCCCGCCCCCAGAAACCACAACAGATGCACCCGCGTGCGCCACACCAGCAGCGCGGCGATGGCGGTCAGCAGCCACAGGCGCCAACTCTCCCCCCAGTTCCCATGGCCGGCGCTCAACAACCAGCCGGTTGCGATCAGCAGGGCGACCACCAGTGGCGCCATGCCTTGCTTGAAGGCACGCACAGCGCGCAGCTCACGGTTGCGGTGGCCCCAGCGGGCGGCTGTGTAGGTCAGTACGGTACTGGGCAGCAGGATGCCTGTCATGGTGATCAGCAGGCCGAGCGCTGCATAGGCGTAACCACCCGCATTGAGTCCCACGTTCCAGCCCATGAGCGCGACGAACAACACATTGGGGCCCGGCGAAGCCTGCGCCAGCGCAATGCTGGCGGTGAACTGGTTGTCGCTCAGCCAGTGTTGTTCGGTGACCAGAAAGCGGTGCATGTCGGGCACGGTCGTGATGGTGCCTCCCACGGCGAGCATTGATAGCGTTGCAAAATGCGTGAACAGCGCCAGCCAGTCGTTTGTGCCAAGTGCCAGGCTCATTGAGGCACCTCCGCCCTGCGGGCTGCGGTGCGCGCTCGCTTGGGACGGCCCGGCGCCGCGCTCATGGTTGCCCTCTGGCCCGTGTGCGCGCCTGCTGGCGCCCGATACACATCCAGGCCCACACGCAACACAGGCCACCCAACCCGAGCAGGACCCAGGCCAGTGGCACGCGCAGCACGGCGATCAGCACAAACGTCGCGAGTGCTGCGCCAGCACAGGCAGCGGGGCCCATCGCGTTGCGCCTGAGCGCGGGGGCAAGCCGCAGGCCGGTTGCCATGATCAGGCCGGCAGTGACCGCGCCCATGCCGCGCAATGCGCCCTGGGCCGCAGGCACGTCGGCGATGCCGGCGAAGAGCGTGGCGAGCAGGAGCACCACCATCAGCGGAAACAACAAGATCCCGCCGAGCGCAACCAGAGCGCCGCGCAGGCCGAAGTAGCGGTCTCCCAGCATCAGCGACAGGTTGATGACGTTAGGGCCAGGCAGGATTTGCGCCACCGCCCAGTCCTCCAGGAATTCCTCGCGCGTCAGCCAGCGCTTGCGTTCAACCAGGTCGCGCTGCACGATCGCCAGTACACCGCCAAAACCTTGCAGGGCGAGCGCCGAGAAGGCCCAGAACAGGGCGCCCAACGAATGCGGCCGCGTCAGCGGCGCAGGGTCAGGGGCGGGCGGGGCAGAGGTCATGGGCAGGTCATCACGCACGGCGTGGTTGCGCGATGGCCGTAGCCAGCCACAGACCGAGCGCAATCAGGACAATCGCCAGCACCATCTCCGGTTACGCGGCCGCTATGCATCGGCCAAAGGATACCGCAGGGCGCAGGCAGGAAGGTGCGCTCCTCTATCATGTGTCCCGATGCGTGACACCCCGACCACAGCGGCGCAAGGATTCGGTGAGACCCCCAGCGGCCACAGCCGCGCACTGCGCGCGGCGCTTGGCCAGTTCGCCACCGGCGTGACGGTCGTGACGACCTGTGACGCGGCGGGTGCCTTTGTCGGCCTCACCGCCAATTCGTTTGGTGCGCTGTCGCTGGAGCCGCCGTTGATCATCTGGTCGCTGCGTTTGACATCTGCCAACCTGGCCAACTTCCAGAACGCCGAGCGTTTTGTCGTGAACGTGCTGACCGACGCGCAGGTAGACACCTCGCGCCTGTTCGCGTCGCCCGCGCCAGACAAGTTCAGCCTGGTTCCGCATGCGGAGAACCAGCATGGCCTGCCTTTCCTGCACGGCGCTGCAGCCTGGTTCGAGTGCCGCCGCCTGTCGCACCAGGCCGCCGGTGACCATTGCCTTTTCATTGCCGAAGTCGAGCATTTCGCCAGTTCGGAAAGCGCGCCTTTGCTGTTCCATGGTGGTGGCTACTTCACCTTGGGCTCGCGCCTGTGAGCATTCATCCAGGGACTTGACCATGTTGCAAGAACATATCGAAGCCAAATGGATTGACGTCTTTTGCCAGGCCTTTGCGCTGTGCGGTGTGCGCGCCGGTGAAAGTGCAGCCATCCTGTCCGAGACGCAGTCTAGGCCGGTGAATGTGCGGCTGGCCGAGCTCGCGCTGCTGCGGCTGGGCGCGCGCGCCTTCCACCTGGTGCTGCCGACACCTGTCCAGAAGGTCGGCATACCGGTGCGGTCCACCGGTGCCTCCAACGCCATTGGCGGGCTCGGACCGGTGATTGGCGCGCTTGCAGCTGCGGGTTTTGTGGCCGACCTGACCGTGGAGGGTCTGTTGCATGCAGCCGAATTACCTGCCATTCTGGGGGGCGGCGCGCGCGTGCTGATGGTGTCCAACGAGCATCCGGAAGTGCTCGAGCGTTGCCTGCCGCAAGCCGCACTGGAGCCCAAGGTCAAGGCCGCCATGAAGCTGCTCAAGGGGGCATCGCGCATGCAGGTCCGTTCCGCCGCAGGAACCGATCTGCGCATCGACCTGCAGGGCGCGCGGATTGGCGGCGGCTGGGGGTTTACGGCCCGCGCCGGCAGCATCTCGCACTGGCCTGGCGGTCTGTGCCTGGCGTTTCCGGCG
>JANNDB010000106.1:0-7433 GCA_031387285.1 Betaproteobacteria bacterium
CACATGACCTCACACGTGGACAGCGCCGAACCCCTGCCCAGGGCACTGTTCGACAAGATGCTGGCGGCGAAAAATTTCCAGAGTGGCCTGCAGACCCTGCGCCAGCTGGAGTTCGCGCTGTTCGACATGCTGTTGCATACCAGCCACATTCCGGGCGACGACATGCTGGGGCTGCTGCAGCGGGTGCGCGAAGAAGTCGCGGTGCTCATTCCTCCGCCGTGGAGCCGCAGCGCCAATACCTTCAGTCATATCTTCGCCGGTGGTTACGCCGCCGGATACTACAGTTACAAGTGGGCCGAAGTGCTGAGTGCCGACGCCTACGCGGCATTCGAGGAAACAGCGGACAAATTTGGCGAACCAAATCCGCAAACCGGTAGAAAATACATGAGGGAGATTCTGGAGGCTGGCGGGAGCCGGCCGGCAATGGAATCGTTCAAGGCGTTCCGTGGACGCGAACCGCAGCTTGATGCTCTATTGCGGCACCAGGGAATGTCCGGGCATGCGGGACCGACATGAGAGGGAAAAACCTATGAGCACCACGCGCCGAGTCTGCAGTCTGACCATTCTTTGCCTGGCATTGGCCAGTTCCGCGACGACCGTTGCGGCGCAAACCATCTACCGCATTACCGGCCCGGACGGGAAGGTGACGTTTTCAGACAAGCCCCCCGTTTCTGCCGACGCCAAGGCAACGGCGACAACCGCGAGCGGCCGCGCGCTCGGCGCACCCGACAACGCTGCCCTGCCCTTCGAGTTGCGTCAGGTCGCTGCCCGCTATCCGGTGGCGCTGTACTCCGGCGCCAATTGCGCCCCCTGCAACGCCGGGCGACTGATGCTGCAGGGGCGCGGCATTCCCTATACCGAGTACACCATTTCAACCCAGGAAGACAACGAAGCGCTGCAGCGCTTGAGCGGCGACGGTGTGTTGCCGTTCCTCACCATCGGTGGCCAGAAGATCAAGGGCTATTCCGAGTCGGAGTGGTCGCAGTTCCTCAACGCGGCCAACTACCCGCAGGCCTCGGTGCTGCCACCCAACTTCCGGCATGCAGCCGCCAAGCCTTTGGTCACCGCGCAGAAGCCGACCCCGGTGAAGGGCGAAGAAGACGGGCTGGCCCGGGTCGACGAGAAGGCGGGCGATGCTCGTCCTGCGGCAGCGCCGCCGGCCGCGGCAAACGCCAACCCGGCAGGAATCCGCTTTTGAAGCGTCAGGGATAACGCAGGGTTCGAACGCCCTCATCGGCCCCGATGAGGCAGATGTCGGCCTTTTGCAACGCGAATACACCCACGGTGACCACGCCCGGCCACTGGCTGATCATGGCCTCGAACTCCAGCGGCCGGGTAATGCTCAGGCCGCGCACGTCAATCAGGTGCTGGCCGTTATCGGTGACCACTGGCTTGCCATCGCGCATGCGCACTGCCGGTTCGCCGCCCAAGGCGCGGAACTCGCGCATGATGCGGTTGCAGGCCATCGGAATCACCTCGACCGGCAAGGGAAATTTGCCCAGGGTGGCCACCAGTTTGCTGCTGTCGGCAATGCAAACAAACAATGCGGACTGCGCAGCGACGATTTTTTCTCGCGTCAATGCCGCACCGCCGCCCTTGATCAGGTAACCCGCCGGGTCGATTTCGTCGGCGCCGTCCACGTAGACCGACAGCGTCTCGACCTCATTGCAGTCAAACACCGGGATGCCATGGCCGCGCAGGCGCGCGGTGCTTGCCTCTGAACTCGAGACGGCGCCGCGAACGCGCTCGGTCGCGGCGGCCAGCGCATCGATGAACTTGTCGACGGTCGATCCCGTCCCGACTCCCACGATTTCGCCCGGCTGTACATACGCCAGGGCGGCCTGCCCGACCATGGTTTTGCGTTCTTCTTGAGACAACATGGGCGCGGGCACTTCCTTGAATGGTGTTTTGGGACAATCGACAGACATTTAACGGATTATCCAATGGCACTTGTACCTTATGGCCTGGCGCGCCCCTTCCTTTTCGGGCTCGACGCGGAAGCCGCCCATGAACTGACACTGCACGCCCTGGCGGCCACGCAGCACACGCCGCTTCGCTGGGCTTACACCAGTACACCCGTGGACGACCCGGTGCATATTGCCGGGTTGTTATTCCCCAATCGGGTCGGCCTTGCAGCCGGGCTGGACAAGAACGCGCGCTGCGTTGACGCGCTCGGCGCCATGGGATTCGGTTTTTGCGAGGTTGGCACCGTGACGCCGTTGCCGCAGCCCGGCAACCCCAAGCCCCGCATGTTCCGCCTGCCATCGGCGCATGCCCTGATCAACCGCCTGGGTTTCAACAACGACGGTCTGGAAGCCTTCATCACCAACGTGCGACGCTCCCGCTTTCGCGATAGCGGGCGCATCCTTGGCCTCAACATCGGCAAAAACGCGACGACCCCGATCGAACGCGCCGCGGACGATTACCTGCGCTGCCTCGAAGGCGTCTACCCGCATGCGGATTACGTCACCGTGAACATCTCGAGTCCGAACACGCGCAACCTGCGCGAACTGCAGAGCGATACCGCACTGGGCGCCCTGCTGTCGGCCCTGGCCAAACGGCGCAAGCAGTTGCGCAAACAGCACCAGCGCCGCGTGCCGCTCTTCGTGAAAATTGCGCCTGACCTGGACGAAGAACAGGTCGGCCACATCGCGCGCTTGCTGCAAGCGCACGGAATGGACGGCGTCGTGGCAACCAACACGACCACGCAACGCGCGGCAGTTGCCGGCCTGTCACATGCCGGCGAAACAGGTGGCCTGTCGGGCGCGCCCCTGCTGCAAGCCAGCAACCAGGTGATCCGGCAACTGCGCAGCGCGCTCGGCCCCGCATATCCCATCATTGGTGTGGGCGGCATTCTGAGTGCGCAGGACGCCGTGAGCAAGATGCAAGCCGGCGCCGACCTTGTCCAGATCTACACCGGACTGATCTACCAGGGCCCCGACCTGGTGCGGGCTGCCGCCCGGGCGATCCGTGACCACGCTCACGCCGCGCACACATCGGCGACATAGGCCGCCAGCGCCAGGGCGCTCGTCAATCCCGGCGACTCGATGCCAAACAGGTGCACCAACCCGGGTACGCCATGGGCGTGCGGCCCCTGCACCATGAAATCCTGCGCGGCTTCGCTGGGCGCCTGAATCTTGGGACGTATGCCGGCATAGTCCGGATGCAGGGCGCCGTCAGGAAGTCCAGGCCAGTAGCGCCGTATCTCGCTGTAAAACGCAGCACCCCGGGCTGGGTCAACCACCAGGTCGTCGGGGGAGTCCACCCACTGTACATCGGGGCCGAAGCGCGCCTGGCCACCGAGGTCCAGCGTCAGGTGCACGCCCAGGCCCGCTTTTTCGGGTACCGGGTACACCAGGCGCTGGCAGGGCGCCGCAGCGGCCAGGCGGAAATAGTTGCCCTTGGCAAAATAGGCATGCGGTATGCGCGCCTGCTGCACACCGGCGATAGCCCGCGCCAGCGCCGGTGCGGTCAGCCCGGCAGCGTTCACCACCGTTTTTGCAACCAACGTCGTGCCGGACACGTCCGTCAATGCTATGCCGTGGACGCCAATCGCGCCGCTGACTACGCGCGATCCAAAGGCCACGATGCCACCGGCCCGCTCCAGCCCGCCTTGCAGCGACAACATGAAGGCGTGGCTGTCGACTATGCCGGTGGAGGGGGACAGCAGCGCTGCGCGGCAGTAAAGCGCCGGCTCCATGGCCCGGACTTCGCCGCCAGCCAGCATGCGCAGGTCAGACACACCATTGCCCAATGCCACCTGCCGGATGCCCTCCAGTTGTCCGACCTGCTCCGCGCTGGTGGCGACAATCAACTTGCCACACCGGCGAAAGCCAATGCCGTGGCCGTTGCAGTAGGCGTAGAGCATTTCCCGCCCCTTGACACACAAGCGGGCCTTCAGGGAGCCGCGTGCGTAATAGATACCGGCATGGATGACTTCGCTGTTGCGTGAACTGGTGCCCGTACCGATGGCGCTGGCGGCTTCCAGCACGATCACTTCGCGCCCTTGCAGCGCCAGTGCGCGCGCAACGGCCAGGCCAATGACACCGGCGCCGATCACGACGCAATCCACACGCTCCACCGCTCACCCCCGCTTCGACAAGCGGTCCAGTCTAGCGGAGCTGTACCGATCCCGAAACGGTGACAACAACCGCTGTCTTGCCAGCCTCCAGCGGTACCGCCATGTCGGCTGAGGCCGCCTTTGCCTCCATGGCCATCACCCGGGGCCGTGGCGCAAACCCCTGGTCATTGGCGTTTACCGACACTTCACGCAGGCCATAGCCGGAAAAACCAAAGCCTTTGGCAATTTCTGCCGCACGGGATTTGAAACGGTCGATAGCGGTTGCCTGCACCTCGCCCTCCACCTTGGCACGCTGCTCACGGCTCAGGCTGAAACTGACTGAGCTGACGGTGAGCACAGGCACCTTGCCGGCGGTCGTGCTGATGCGGGCAAAATCCCGCCCTTCCAGAATCAGTTCCGCGGTTCCCTGCCAGCCTGTGATTTTCCCGTCACGCCCGTAGCGCGGGAACAGGCTGAAGTAACCGGTACGCACATCCAGCTGACCCGGCGCGGAAGCCTTTTTGGCCTCGGCCAGGGCAGCGTCCAACACCACCTTGAGCTGGCTTTGCACGGTTGCCGCGTCAGGGCCGTCACGCGTCGTGCTCATGGCCAGGCTCAACAGATCCTGCTGAACGTCCAGCGCGGCGCTGGCCGAGAGCTGCACGACGTTTTGCGGTGCGGCCACGATGGCCTGTTGCGCATGTATGGCCCACGACGCCAACAAAAGCCCCGCGCCCAAGGACCACCTGGATATAACTTTCACGGTACCTTCTTTCACTCTATGGCGGGGCTGCAGAGCGTTTGCAGCATCGGAAACGCGCTCATTGGCTGGCCTTGCGCGCATCTGCATGCTCGCGGCGCAACTGCTGGCGCAATTCGGCGCGTTCACGGGGGCTCAGGTGGCGCACTGGCGTTTCGGGAAGCTGGCCTGCAGTAGCCACCACCGCCGCGTCGGGATCAGCCAGCCGCTGCACGCGCGTGGCACCACGCAGTTCGCCGCGCAGTTGCTGACGTTCGACCTGGCGGTCCAACGGCCGTTCGCCACGCTGCGGGCCAGCGCCACCAGGCTGCGACGACACAGCGCCGCTGAGCAGCAGGAACAACAGTGGCGTGGCAGCGAAACGCATCGTCAGAGAATAACGCCGGCCGGGGCCGCTGCGTGTACTTGAGCTTGGATGGGTTGCGTATTCCCTACTGTGTATTTGTAACAGTGTGTCAGGCTTTAGCAAACCTGTGCATTACGTTCCCTCGCGCCCCTCAGAATGCGGCTGTTACAAATACAAAACGCAGGGAGTTTCATGAACCAGACCACCGCCACCCGCAACGACCGGATTCTTGTTGTCGACGACGACCAGCGGATTCGCGATCTGTTGCGTCGCTACCTTACCCAGGAGGGATTCGATGTCGTGCAGGCCGAGGACGGCAAGGCGCTCAACCGGGTGTTGCTGCGTGACTCAGTCGACCTGATCGTCCTGGACCTGATGTTGCCTGGTGAGGACGGGCTGACGATCTGTAGGCGCTTGCGCGCTGCCAATGACAAGACCCCCATCATCATGCTCACCGCCAAGGTCGAAGACGTGGATCGCATTGTCGGGCTCGAGGTGGGCGCCGACGACTATCTTGGAAAACCGTTCAATCCGCGCGAACTGCTGGCCCGCATCCACGCGGTGTTGCGCCGACGCCCCCAGCCGGAGGTGCCGGGGGCGCCTTCCAGCGAAAACGAAGTCATCGAGTTCGGCCCCTACCGCTTCGATCTGGGTGTCCGTACCTTGCACAAGTCAGGCGAAGAGTTGCCTTTGACTACCGGCGAATTCGCCATGCTCAAGGCGCTGGTGCGGCATCCGCGCCAACCGCTGTCGCGCGAGAAGCTGGCGCAGATGGCGCGCGGGCGTGAGTTCGAGCCGTTTGACCGCAGCCTGGATGTGCAGATCTCGCGCTTGCGCAAAATGCTCGAAGCCGACGCCAGCTCGCCGCGTTATATTCAGACCGTGTGGGGTGTTGGCTACGTCTTTGTTCCCGATGGCAAAGCGTGAGTGAAGACTGCGCGAGCCCTCCTGCGGCCGAATCCGGGCCAGTCCCGTTGGAGGGGTCGCCGGCGGCTGTCACGCGCCGCGGTGGTGCCAGCCTGAGCCTGTTCTGGCGCACGTTCGTCCTGCTGGCAGCCCTTTTGCTGTTCAGCATCGTGGCCTGGCTGCAGACGCTGCGCATGTTCGACATGGAGCCAAGGGCGGTGCAATTGGCGCAGCAGATCGCATCGCTGGTCAACCTGAGCCGCGCCGCCCTGGTGCATGCCGACTCCATCGCCCGGGTGTCGCTCATCAAGACCATGTCGGAACAGGAAGGCGTACGCATCCTGCCGCGGGAGCCGGACGACCGCTTTGAACTGTATGGCGAGGACAGCCTGGCCAGACGCATGGCCAGCGAACTGCAGGTGCGGCTCGGGCCGCAGACGGTACTCGCATCGAGCGTCAATGGAACGGCGGGACTGTGGGTGGGTTTCACGATCGACGGTGACGGCTACTGGATGCTGACGGAGCGATCCCGCCTCAACCCGCCGGCCGGTACGACCTGGATCATCTGGCTGGTTGTCGCGGCGGCCCTGTCACTGGCCGGCGCGGCTGCGCTTGCCGGGCTGATCAACCGCCCGTTGAAGGATCTCTCGGTCGCGGCGGCCCGGGTACGTCAGGGCGACTTTGCTGCCAGCGTACTGCCAGAGAACAGTGCCGGTCAGGAGATTCGCGCGGTCAACATGGAATTCAACCGCATGGCCCGCACCCTCGCGCAGATTGAACAGGACCGCGCCATCATGCTGGCGGGGATTTCCCACGATTTGCGAACGCCATTGGCGCGCTTGCGGCTGGAAACCGAGCTCAGCGTCGCCGACCCGCAAACGCGCGACCTGATGGCGGAGGACATCGGGCAAATCGACGCCATCATCAACAAATTCATGGATTACGCGCGGCCGGACCAGGTGGCGCTGCAGCCGGTGCGACTGGCCGACAGCGTGCAGCGGCAGCGCGGCCTCATGCAGGACCACGGTGACATCCGCGTCGAAGTCGATATTCCCGACGGCCTGATGGTGCTTGCCGATGCCGTGGAGCTCGACAGGATTTTCTCCAACCTGCTGGAGAACGCCGCACGTTATGGAAAAGGGGTGGACTCGGGCATCGCTGAAATCAAGGTCCGGGCCCGGGCGCAGGATGGCTGGGCACTCATAGACGTGCGCGACCGCGGCCCCGGTGTGGCACCGGCCCAACTGGCCCACTTGACCAAGGCGTTCTTTCGGGGCGATGCCGCGCGCACCTCGGCAACAGGCGCCGGCCTCGGCCTGGCCATTGTGGAGAAGAATGTGCAACGCATGGGCGGTGCATTG
>JANNDB010000689.1:0-1573 GCA_031387285.1 Betaproteobacteria bacterium
TTGAACGCGCAGCCGGTCGGGCGCGCGTTCAGGCGCGGCATGGAGCCATCGATCTGGGCCAGTGGGCCGACCACCGGGGCAAGTGTCGGAATGGCGCCCATGAGGCCGCGCGTGTACGGGTGAACCGGGTTGCGGATGACATCGGCCACCGGGCCGATCTCGACAATGCGTCCGGCGTACATCACCGCCACGCGGTCTGCGGTCTCGGCGATCACACCCATGTCGTGGGTGACCAGCAACATGGCCGTACCGTGTTCGCGGCACAACTGGCGCAGCAGCTGGAGCACCTGCGCCTGTATCGAGACGTCCAGCGCGGTAGTGGGTTCATCGGCGACCACCAGGCCGGGCTCGGCACATAACGCCAGCGCGATCACGATGCGCTGGCGCATGCCGCCCGAGAACTGGTGCGGATAGGCCGTGAAGCGCGCCTCTGGAGCCGGAATGCCAACCGCGCGCATGAGGTCGAGCGCGCGTGTGCGGGCTTCGTCTGCGCTCACCGGCAGGTGGGTGCGGATGGTTTCCGTGATTTGCTCTCCAATTTGCAGCAAGGGGTTCAGGCTCATCAGCGGGTCCTGGAACACGGCGCCGATCTGTTTGCCGCGCACGCTGCGCATCTCGCGTTGCGAAAGGGTGTCGATACGGCGTTCGCCCAGGCGGATCTCGCCACCGGCGACGCGGCCCGGCGGGTCGAGCAGACCCAGAATGGCCATGCCGGTGAGCGACTTTCCGGCGCCGGACTCGCCGACGAAGCCCAGAATTTCACCGGGTGCGATGGAGAAACTCACGTCGTCGAGCGCCAGCAGCACACCGCGCCGGGTGGGTATCTCGACACGCAGGCCCTGGACGGTCAACACGGGAAGGCTGGTCATGGCCGCGTTCATTTCAGTTTGGGGTTGAATACGTCGCGCAGCCAGTCGCCGAGCAGGTTGATCGCCAGTACCAGCACCACCAGGAGAATGCCGGGCATCACGGTGACCCACCATTCGCCGGAGAACAGCACCTCGTTGCCGACGCGGATCAGGGTGCCCAGCGAGGGCGAGGTGGGCGGAACGCCAAGACCCAGGAAGCTCAGCGTGGCCTCGGTCAGTATGCCCAGGCCGAGCGACAGCGTGGCAATCACCAGGACGGGCCCGAGTACGTTGGGCAATACGTGCCGGAACAGGATGCGCAGGGGCCCCATGCCGATCAGCCGCGCCGCGTGCACGTAGTCCTTGGACTTCTCCACCAGCGTGGCGCCGCGCACGGTGCGCGCGTATTGCACCCAGGTGGAAATGCCGATGGCGAAGATCACCACGAAAATGGCCACCTGCTCGTGCACATTGCGCGGAAGCAGCGCGCGGGAGAGGCCGTCGATGAGCAGCGCGACCAGGATCGTCGGGAAGCTCAGCTGCATGTCGGCCAGGCGCATGATGAGGTTGTCGAGCCAGCCACCGGCATACCCGCTGACCAGGCCAAGGGTGACGCCGACGGCCAGAGAGAACAGGGTGGCACAGAAACTCACCATCAGCGAGATGCGCAGTCCGTGCATCAGCACCGATAGCAGGTCGCGCCCCTGGCCATCGGTGCCCAGGGG
>JANNDB010000696.1:0-2032 GCA_031387285.1 Betaproteobacteria bacterium
GGACATCGAGAAGCTGCTTTCGGGTAACAGCTTGCCGGGTTTCGATGCCCTGGGCGCCTGGCTGTTCCATACCGCCACGGGTGGCACATTGCCCAAGCGCGCCAAGAGCGCACCCGAGTTCTATCTGGGCGAGGCAAAGGATGCGCATGTCTGGCTGCTCTACCAGCCCCGCCTGAGCTTCCTCAAATCGCCCGACGCCGCGTTGACGCTGAGCCGCGCCAAGGCCTTCTCAGATTGGGGCAAGGCGCGCAACAATGGCCAGGGCGACGGCAAACGCCATCTGGTGTTCGCGCCGGCCAAGTACCTGAGCAACAAGCAGTTGCTGGAGCATGGCCTGGATTACGCGCCGCTGCCGTTTGCGTTGTACAGGGAGGGGTGACGCTCATGGGACAACACAAGGACCGCTTCGAACTCGCGCTGAGCCAATTCGAAAAGGCACTCACTCGCTTGCATGAGGCTGTCGAAGCGGACGAAACGCCCATGGTGCGCGATGCGCTGATTCAGCGTTTCGAGTTCACCTATGAACTCGCATGGAAAAGCATGTTTTACTGGCTGCGCGATCAAGGCGAACAGGTGAAGGAGATGGTCCGGCCGGTGCTGCAAGCCGCATTTCGCTGCGAGTTGATCGGTGACGCGGACGTGTGGGAGAAGATCAAGGACAGCCGAAACGAAACCAGTCATACCTACAACGAAGCCAAGGCGATTGAAGTGAGCAGCTTCGTGCGGACCAGTGCCTTGCATGAGTTCGACGCACTTCTCGCGCGACTGAAGGCCGCATGACGCGACTGATGATGGGTACCGACGTTCAGGCCCCGTTCGGCATAGCGCCCGGCATCCATGCCAAGTTGTTGCGCTTGTTCGACCGAACTCCGGGCCTGGAACGCGTATGGGTATACGGCTCCCGTGCCAGAGGTGATGCCCGACATGAATCCGATATCGATTTGGCGGTGGATTGGCCGGAAGATGAAAGTGGGTTTCTGCGTCTCAAAGACCAGATAGACGAGCTTGGGCTGATTTATAGAACAGACGTGCTGCGCTGGCAGGACACGCTGGCCGATGACTTTCGACAGCGCATTGAGCGGGATCGAAAGGTGTTTTGGGAACCGCGGCGCCTGCGTATTGGGCCAGACTCGGCCGGAGCCACTCAGTTGAAGGCCTTCCAAACGGGTGTACTGCTGCAGCTGGAGCAGTACCTTGCTGAACTCAAGAAACACGCGTCTCAAGCGCATGTGGCAATTCGGGCGCTACGGGAAATGGAAGGAATGGAAGAACTGACGCACGAAGCTTCGGACTTCCCGAAAAAGACCTGGGGCACACTCAAGTCCAAAGGGCTGCTGCCACCCGCGTTTGCTGCACAGCCGCACTCCAGCCGTTTTGACGGCGCCAGCCGTGCGATACCCAACATCTGCATGAAGGTCCCTACCGGCGGCGGCAAGACCCTACTGGCGGCAGCCAGCGTGGGCCGGGTGTTTTCCAACTATCTGTCGCGGCACACGGGGCTGGTGTTGTGGATCGTGCCGAATGACGCGATATATCAACAGACGCTCAAGACCCTCAAGAATCGCGATCATCCCTACCACCAGATGCTCAACGTGGCGGGTGCGGGACGCGTGAAGCTACTGGAGAAGCATTCGCCGCTGTCGCGGTTGGACACGGATTCTCACCTGTGCGTAATGGTACTGATGCTGGCGTCGGCGGCACGACAGAGCAAAGAAACACTGCGCTTCTTCCGCGACCGCGGCAATGTGCTGGGCTACACCCCGCGTGATGACGATATCGAGGCGCATTGGAAGCTTCTGGCCGAAGTGCCCAACCTCGACGCCTATGCCTCCTGGGGAACCAGCCAGGCTGAGGCGCGCGCCACCAAGGGCAGCATCGTCAAGAGCTCGCTGGGCAATGTGATGCGCCTGCTGAGGCCCATGGTGGTGATGGACGAAGGCCACCATGCGTACAGTGAGCTCGCGCTGAAGACCCTGGACGGATTCAACCCCTGCTTCATGCTGGAGTTGTCGGCCACGCCGCGCGTGAGTTC
>JANNDB010000697.1:0-27460 GCA_031387285.1 Betaproteobacteria bacterium
CGATGGCCTCCAGATAGCGCAGGACCTGTCCAAGGGCGAGGCCGGGGTCGCCCTTCTCCAGTCGATAGACCGTGTTGCGCGACAGGCCCGAGCGCAACGCGGCATCGGTCTGCTTGACCCTTCGAGCAATGCGCAGACGCGCCAAAAGCCCACCGAGCCGGGCGCACTCCTCCAAGTGGCGCGCGGAGAGAACGGCAGACTGGCTAACCTTCATGACCGAAAAAACGAGTATTAATAATTAATGGATCGATTTAAAGTGCATCATACTGATATCTCTGGCGCAGGCAAGCCGACTGTTGTCCCTGGATCCTCGTCAATTCGATCGTAGTCAAAATAATCCGCGAATTGACGAGCCCCGTGATGCAAAACGCCACAGACCCACATCGTGACCCCAGCCTGCGCGCGTAAGCCGGACGCCCCGCAGAAGTGTGCCGCCCCTGCTCAGCCAAAATGACACCCACGTCGCTGATGACCTTGGCTCCACCGCGTTATTTCGTTTTGGACGAATTTGATAGGCGGGGATCACAAAACAGGCAGCAAACCGTACGGATATTAGCCTCAACAAATTTCATCTTTGAAAGCCATGAAGGACTTTGGGTGCTGAATAGTGATACTTTTGCTTGTCCACTGGCGTTGTCTGCCGGCTGCTGCAACGCTGGTCAGGGGGAGGGGCGGATGTATAATTTGGTGCAGCACTACTTTGGTACTGCACGAGAGGATTTGAAATGACTAGCGCCACCCGTGCCGCGAGCGTCAAAGTTGTTGGAGCCAACGGACAGATCTCGCTTGGCAAGCAGTTTGCTGGTCGCCAGGTGTTGATCGAAGAGCAGGAAAGCGGCGTGTGGCTGATCCGCACCGCCACCGTCATTCCCGACAATGAACGCTGGCTGCATGCGCCTCAGGCTGCTGCCGATCTGGCGCGGGCTGTCGCCTGGTCTGGGCAGCAACCCGCTTCTGATGCAAAAACGGATGCAATTCTCAAAGCCGCAGCGCAGGGTAAGTCACGCTGATGGCGGCAAATGACGCCCTCGTGCGCCTGGACATGCTTGTCGCTCACGGCCTTGCCGCTGTGTTTTACTTGCCTCACGAAGGTGTCCACCAATGGCATATTTCCCCCTGACGGTATCTCGTATTCAAGGCATCGGAGATACCGTCACAAATACCGTCTTTTTGACGGTACTTCATGGAACTTGCCGAAACCACGTGACGCAACCAAGAAGCCCGCAATGCCAATAGGCATGCGGGTCTTGGAACGTCTTGGGACGTCAGGAAACGGTTGGTTGGTGCGGCTGGCGGGGATCGAACCCACGACCCTTGGCTTCGGAGGCCAATACTCTATCCACTGAGCTACAGCCGCTGGTGAACGAGTGCGCATTGTAGAAGGTTTGCACCAGTGCCCCGGCTATAATTGATGGTTGATTGAACCGCGCAAGAACCACTTGAGGACACCATGAGCGACACCAGCCACGAGGAAGAACACACGGGTCCGATCAAGACGCCGAAACAGCTGCTGGTCACTGTCTTCTTATCATTTTTTGCACCAGTCATCATCATTATTGGCCTGGTCTACTTCGTGGTTTCGGCCAACAAGCCCGCCGCCGGCGCCGTGAACATGGAAAAAGCCCTTGCTGAACGCATCCAGAAGGTTGGCACCGTGGAAATCCGCGACGCCAATCGCGAACTGAAATCCGGCGAAGAGGTCTTCAAGGCCCAATGCACGGCCTGCCATACCGCCGGCGCAGCCGGCGCTCCCAAATTTGGCGACGTCGCAGCCTGGGCGCCGCGTATCGCTACTGGTCTGGATGCCCTGCTCAATTCGTCACTCAAGGGCAAGGGCGCCA
Organism: Betaproteobacteria bacterium; assembly: GCA_031387285.1. Classification (GTDB taxonomy): domain Bacteria; phylum Pseudomonadota; class Gammaproteobacteria; order Burkholderiales; family Burkholderiaceae_C; genus CAISIP01. Next base: position 1,842 of record JANNDB010000697.1, read on the forward strand.
TGGCGGCGCAAGGTGGCGGCGATTTTGAAGATCTGGAAATCGCCCGTGGCGTGGTCTACATGGCCAATGCCGCAGGCGGCAAGTTCGAAGCGCCCAAGAAGCCGGCGGCAGCCGCTTCCAACTAATTCCTGAGGGCGGCGTCCTGGGCCTGTGGGCTCTTGACGAATGAAAATCGCGCGGGCAGCTCCTGTTCGCTGCAGGCCAGCGGCACCCATAAGCCGCTCTCGATCGCCTCCGACGCACCCAGCATGTCCTGGCTGTGCACCAGGCCGAGGCCGACATCCGCATCCAGGTACACGTGCCCCGCATCGTCGACCAGGCAGCGCTGGACCCGCGCCAATTCACCGGTGTGCGTTGTCACCGAAAAGTCGGCGGCAACGCGAAAGATCCACGGCGTGGTTTCAAGCTCCGCATACACCCGTTGCGGCCCGTTCTGGAAAAACCATTGGCCACGGGCGTCGCTCTCATAGTTGCGCCCGATGAAGTCGATCAGCCTGGCGTGCTGGAGCAACGTGCCTTTTGCCAATGCGAGGCCGCTGGCGAAGGCGCCGCCGGCCTGCGCCGCTGCGTCGCGCAAATACCAGTTGCCGCGCGCATCCAGTCCCAGCCAGCCATAACAGTGCGGTACGTTCGGCCACTTGGACAGGGCCTGTCTGACGATGTCATCCATGGTCTGAATTATCCGCACCGGCGAGTGGTAACGCGACTGACAGGTGTTCCAGAAGCCAGGTGCCGACCGCCTCCGGCATGGCGTGCACGTTCCCCGGTGGCGCGCCATGCGGGAACCCGACGTGCCCGCCGTGCGCCGGCTGCCAGAGCTGGACGTGGCGGCCAACACTGCCGGCGCGGGGCAGACTCGCGGCCGGCACAAACGGATCGTTCAACGCGTTGACCAGCAATGCAGGTACCGCAATATTCGCCAGATGCGGCTTCGCCGATGCTCTGGCCCAGTAGTCTTCGGTATTGGCAAAACCGTGCAATGGCGCTGTGAATATGTTGTCGAACTCGTAGAGGTCGCGCGCGCGCGCCAAAGCCGCAGCGTCAAACAAGCCCGGGTGCTGGGCCAGCTTGCGCATGGCTTTGGGCTTCATTGAACGCAGGAACATCGGCGTGTAGACAAGCCGGTTGAAGCCGCGCCCGATCGCATGGCCCCCGGCTGCGAGGTCCAGCGGCGAGCAGACCGCAGCCAACGCCTGGGCCACTGGACGCGCCGATTCGCCCATCTCGCCCGCCCAGCGCATGAGCGCATTGCCGCCCAGCGAAATGCCGATGGCGGCAAGCGGCCGCACAGCGGACTTCGCAAAGCGCTTCAGGATCCAGTCGATCTCCTGAAAATCACCTGAATGGTAGGCACGCGGCGCGTGGTTGAGCTCTCCGCTGCAACCGCGAAAATGCGCCACGGCGAACGCCACGCCCCGCGCACGGCAAAAACTGGCGAATGCCTGGGCATAGTGGCTGGCTGACGACCCCTCCAGCCCGTGAAAAAGCACCAGCAGCGGACGCTCGGCCGGCGGTGCGCCGGCGGGTCCGGTGGCGTCGAGCCAGTCCACATCGATGAAGTCGCCGTCCGGTGTGGCCCAGCGCTCGCGACGAAATTGAACAGGCGCGCCGTGCACGCGACGCCCGTAGAGGGCCGGCCAGATGGTCTGCAGGTTGCCACCGGGCAACCAGACGGGCGCGCGGTAAATCATCGCGCGGCCACTAATGCAGCACCTGGGGCGAGTCGTTGATTTCCTGCGCTTCGGTCTGGCTGCCGGGGCTGGCATGGTGGGCCACCATGCGCCAGCCTTGTGCCGTCTTGTGGTACACGTTGGTCGCCAGAACGTAGGCATGCGCCGGGCCGGTTTCCGTCATCACATCGACCCGCTCCAGCACGTTGTGCACCACGCTGGCCAGGGCTTCCACCTTGCGCACCTGCTCCGGCCAGGCCCGGATGCTGCCGTTGGCGAAGATGGCGTCAAAGGTAGCCCGGATCGCACCTAGACCCACCACCCGTGGTCCACCCGGGTGGACACAAACGACCTCGTCGTCGTCTGCCCAGCAGGCCATCAGGCGTTCGATATCCGCCGTCTGCAGCGCTTCGTAGAAGGCGGCTTCAACGTCATCAGCCGATCCGCCCACGACGGCGGCCTGGGATTTGACTTTGGGCATGGTGAGCGATGCTGGTGGCTTGAAATTGACCGGGGCGGTTGCCACCTATGCTAACGTGAGAATGCGCCCGCTGGCGCCCAACCCATGCAGAGGACATTATGAAACGCTGGTTACTCGCCCTGTTTGCGACGCTCGGCCTGACGGCCTGCGGCTACAACGATTTTCAACGGCTGGACGAACAGTCCAAGGCAGCCTGGAGCGAGGTGCTCAACCAGTTCCAGCGGCGCGCCGACCTCGTCCCCAACATCGTCGCCACGGTGAAGGGCGAGGCCGCTTTCGAGCAGGAGACCCTGACCAAGGTGATCGAGGCGCGCGCCAAGGCGACCTCAATACAGGTCACACCGGAAACCCTCAACAACCCGGAAGCGTTCAGGAAATTCCAGGCCGCCCAGGGCGAGCTGGGCAGCGCATTGAGCCGCTTGATGGTGGTCTCCGAGCAGTATCCGAACCTCAAGGCGAACCAGGGTTTCTCGGATCTGCGTGTGCAGCTCGAAGGCACGGAAAACCGCATCACCGTGGCCCGCAACCGCTACATCAAGACCATCGAGGAGTACAACGTGCTGGCGCGCAGCTTCCCCAGCAACCTGACTGCGATGGTTTTCAGCTACCCGCCCAAGGCCACTTTCGCGGTGGCCAATGAGGCGCAGATAGCGATCCCGCCCACGGTCGACTTCTCCAAGAAGCCCTGAACCTCCTGCCGCCGTTCTGCTGCAAACCCATGAACGGCCTGGCTACACCCTCCGCGCTGCCGGGGCTTTGGGGCGCGCTGCGCCGCGCAGCGGTCGCCGTGTTGCTGCTGCTGGCGACGGCATGGGCCATGGCGCAGGAGGTGTTGCCCGTGCCGGTGCTTGCCGCACGGGTGATCGACCAGACTGGCACGCTCGATGCGCCGCAGGTGAGCGCGCTGGAGAGCAAACTCCAGGCGCTGGAGTCCGCCAAAGGCTCTCAGATGGTCGTGCTGGTCGTAGCCTCCACCGCGCCCGAAGACATCGCCTCCTACGCCAACCGAGTCGCCAATGCCTGGAGGATCGGACGGCGCGATGTGGGCGACGGCGTGCTGCTGATCGTCGCCAAGCAGGACCGCCGAGTCCGGATCGAAGTGGCCAAGACGCTGGAGGGGGCCATTCCGGACCTCGCCGCCAAGCGGGTCATCGAACAGGCGATCACACCACGCTTCAAGCAGGGCGACTACGCAGGCGGCATCAGCGCCGGGGTCGACCAGCTCACGGCCTTGATCAATGGCGAGGCCTTGCCGGCGGTGTCGGGCCGTGACACCCAAGCGCGCGGCCTGCAGTTGAAGGGCGACTGGACAAACCTGCTGGTCTTCATGTTTTTCGCGTTGCCGATCGGTTCTGCAGTGGCGCGCAGCATGCTTGGCCGCAAGCTGGGAAGCCTTTTCACTGGTGCCGGTATTGGCGTCCTGGCCTTTCTGATCACCACCAGCGTGGTCATAGCCGGACTGGCTGCGGTCGTCGCCTTGATCTTCGCGCTGGTCAGTGGCGCTGCCGGGCTGACCCGCGGCGGACGCTGGGGCGGTCCGGGCAGCGGCGGTTTCGGCTCTGGTGGTGGCTGGAGTGGCGGCTCCTCCGGCGGCGGCGGTGGGTTCAGTTCCGGCGGGGGCGGCGACTTTGGAGGGGGCGGCGCCTCCGGCAGCTGGTAGGGATTTCCCATGATCACCCGACTCATCACCTTGCTCAAACATTGCTGGTTCGACCCGTCGGACAGCAAGCGGCTTATTGCGCCGGCCGTCCTGGAGCGACTCGCCCGTCGCGTGGCTGCGAGTGAGCAACGCCATTCAGGCGAAGTCCGCATTGCGGTCGAGGCCGGCCTTCCTTTGAGCTACCTGTGGCGGCACTGCATCGACAAGACATCGATCAGCGAACTGACGCGCCAACGTGCGACCATGCAATTTGGCAAACTGCGCGTGTGGGACACCGAGCACAACAACGGCGTACTGATCTACCTGCTGCTGGCAGAGCGCAAGATCGAATTGCTGGCCGACCGCGGCGTGAACGCGTACGTCAGCGAAGCGGACTGGCGTGCGATGGTGCAACGCATGGCAGACGCATTTGCCGCTGGCCGGTTCGAAGACGGTTTGACGCAGGCCCTGGAAGAGGTGTCGGCCGTGCTGGTGGCGCACTTTGCGCAAAGGCCGGACGCCGACAATCCGAACGAACTGCCAGACAACCCTGTGCGTATGTGAGCGCACGGGAAGCGGCCCGCGCCGCTGCGGCTGGCGGGCTTAGCGCTTTTGCCGGTACTTGCGCAGCGCCGCAATCTGCGCTGCCATGACGGCGAGTTCAGACTGCGCCCTGGCGATGTCGAGTTCGCCCTTGGCGTTCTTCAGTGCGTCTTCCGCGGCGGCCTTGGCAGCGTTGGCCTTCTCGTCGTCGAGATCCTTGCCGCGCACCGCCGTATCCGACAACACGGTGACGCAATGGGGCTGAACTTCCAGAATGCCGCCAGCCACAAAAACGAACTCTTCCGAGCCGTCGGCCATTTCAATCCGAACCGAACCGGCCTTGATACGGGTAATCAATGGCGTGTGGCGCGGATAAATGCCCAGTTCTCCCTGCTCGCCTGGCAGGGCCACGAATTTGGCCTCGCCGGAGAAGATGGCCTCCTCGGCGCTGACTACGTCGACATGGATCGTCGCCATTTGGATTCCTTAGAGCTGCAGTGAAGCCTGGCCTCAGGCCATCTTCTTGGCCTTCTCGAAGGCCTCGTCAATCGTGCCAACCATGTAGAAGGCTTGCTCGGGCATGTGGTCGCACTCGCCATTCACGATCATCTTGAAGCCGCGAATGGTTTCGGCCAGCGACACGTATTTGCCCGATGTACCGGTAAACACTTCGGCCACGAAGAAGGGCTGGCTCAGGAAACGCTGGATCTTGCGGGCACGGGCCACTGCCAGTTTGTCTTCCGGGGCAAGCTCGTCCATGCCCAGAATGGCGATGATGTCGCGCAATTCCTTGTAGCGCTGCAGTGTGCCCTGCACAGCGCGCGCGGTGTTGTAATGGTCTTCGCCGACCACATTGGGCGAGAGCTGGCGGCTGGTGGAGTCCAGCGGGTCCACTGCGGGGTAGATGCCCAGGGCCGCGATGTCACGGCTCAACACCACGGTGGAGTCAAGGTGCGCGAAGGTTGTGGCAGGAGACGGATCGGTCAAGTCGTCTGCGGGGACATACACGGCCTGGATGGAGGTGATGGAACCCACCTTGGTCGAGGTGATGCGTTCCTGCAGGCGGCCCATTTCTTCGGCCAGTGTCGGCTGGTAACCCACGGCGGACGGCATCCGGCCCAGCAGCGCGGACACCTCGGTGCCGGCCAGCGTGTAGCGGTAGATGTTGTCGACGAAGAACAGCACGTCCTTGCCTTCGTCGCGGAACGACTCGGCGATGGTCAGGCCGGTGAGCGCGACGCGCAGGCGGTTGCCCGGGGGCTCGTTCATCTGGCCGTAGACCATGGCCACCTTGGAGTCTTCGAGCTTTTCGCTGTTCACGACGCCCGAATCCATCATCTCGTGATAGAAGTCATTGCCTTCGCGGGTCCGCTCGCCCACACCTGCAAACACCGACAGGCCGGAGTGCGCCTTGGCGATGTTGTTGATCAACTCCATCATGTTCACGGTCTTGCCCACACCGGCGCCGCCGAACAGGCCCACCTTGCCGCCTTTGGCAAACGGGCACACCAGGTCGATCACCTTGATGCCGGTTTCCAGCAGTTCCTGCGACGGGCTCAAATCGTCATACACCGGTGCCTTGCGGTGAATGGATGCCGTCTGGGTGGCGCCGACCGGGCCACGCTCGTCGATGGGCGCGCCAAGCACGTCCATGATGCGGCCCAGGGTCGCCTTGCCCACGGGCACCATGATCGGGCTGGCCGTGTTCTGCACGATCATGCCGCGGCGCAGACCATCCGACGAACCCAGCGCAATCGTGCGCACAATGCCGTCGCCGAGCTGCTGCTGGACTTCCAGCGTCAGCGCTGAACCATCCATCTTGAGCGCGTCGTAAATCTTGGGCATCTTGTCGCGCGGAAACTCCACGTCAACCACCGCACCAATACACTGGACAATCTTGCCTTGGACTTGAGCCATTTTTTGCTCCGAAAAATAAAACTGAATGTTTCAGTGAAGGCTAACTTGAATTCAAGTTATGCCGAAACTAAAAGCTGTTTAAACCGCCGCCGCGCCGGCCACGATTTCTGAAAGTTCCTTGGTGATACCGGCCTGGCGGGTCTTGTTGTAGACCAGCTTCAGCTCCGCGATCACATTGCCTGCGTTGTCAGTGGCCGACTTCATGGCCACCATGCGCGCCGACTGCTCGGACGCCATATTCTCGGCAACGGCCTGGTAAACGAGAGCCTCGACGTAACGCAGCAGCAGTTCATCGATGACCACCTGGGCATCCGGCTCATAGATATAGTCCCAGCTCTGCTGGCCACCACTGGCTTTGGCTTCAGCCTGCAGCTTGGCCGCCGACAACGGCAGCAATTGCTCCAGAACCGGCTCCTGTTTCATGGTGTTGATGAAACGCGTGTAGCTCAGGTACACCGTGTTCACCTGCCCCTTGGCGTAGGCGTCCAGCAACACCTTGACCGGGCCGATCATCTTGTCCAGATGCGGGGTGTCACCCAATTGCGTCGCGTGGGCGACCACCTTCGCGCCGACCCGGTTCAGGAAACCGAGGCCCTTGTTGCCGATGGCCACCGCCTGCACGATGTTGCCAGCAGCCTGAATCTCGCGGAGTTTACCGGTCACCACACGCAACACGTTGGTGTTCATGCCACCGCACAAACCCTTGTCCGTCGTCACGACGATGACACCGGCCGCCTTGGCGCTGTTGGTGCGCATGAACGGATGCACGTACTCGGGATTTGAACGCCCCAGATTCGCCGCAATATTGCGGATCTTCTCGCTATAGGGACGTGCGGCGCGCATACGCTCCTGCGCCTTGCGCATCTTGGAAGCGGCCACCATTTCCATTGCCTTGGTGATCTTCTTGGTGTTTTCCACCGATTTGATCTTGCCGCGGATTTCCTTACCTGCTGCCATAACTGCTCCCGGCTATTGACAATTCAGTCATTCCGTTCGGAATCAAGCAAAGGTCTTCTTGAATGCCACGATCGCAGCAGTCAGTTCGCTCTCGGCATCCTTGTCGAGCGCCTTGTCGGCTTCGATCTTGGCGATCAGCGCGGCGTGCTTGTCCTTCAGGTAGGCGTGCAGGCCATGCTCGAACGGCAGAACCTTCTTGACGTCCAGATCATCGAAGTAGCCTTTGTTCACCGCGAACAGTGTGGCGCCCATCAGGCTGATGGGCAGCGGGCTGTACTGTGCCTGCTTGAGCAGTTCGGTCACGCGTGCACCGCGGTCGAGCTGCTTGCGGGTGGCTTCGTCAAGATCGGAGGCGAACTGCGCGAACGCGGCGAGTTCGCGGTATTGGGCGAGGTCGGTACGGATACCGCCCGACACACCCTTGATGATCTTGGTCTGCGCGGCAGAACCCACGCGCGACACCGAGATACCGGCGTTGATGGCCGGACGGATGCCGGCATTGAACAACGAGGTCTCCAGGAAAATCTGACCGTCCGTGATCGAGATCACATTGGTTGGAACGAAGGCGGACACGTCGCCGGCCTGGGTTTCGATGATGGGCAGTGCGGTCAACGAGCCCGTCTTGCCCTTGACTGCACCCTTGGTGAAGTCTTCGACATATTTTTCGTTGACGCGCGCGGCGCGCTCAAGCAGGCGGCTGTGCAGATAAAACACGTCGCCGGGATAGGCCTCGCGACCCGGCGGGCGGCGCAGCAGCAGCGAAACCTGGCGATAGGCCACCGCCTGCTTGGACAGATCGTCATACACAATCAGCGCGTCCTGGCCGCGGTCGCGGAAGTATTCGCCCATGGTGCAGCCAGAGTAGGCGCTCACATATTGCATGGCGGCCGACTCGGACGCCGTGGCGGCAACCACAATGGTGTAGTCCATCGCGCCGGCCTGTTCGAGCGAGCGCACCACGTTCTTGACCGAAGACGCCTTCTGGCCGATGGCCACATAGACGCAGGTCATGTTCTGACCCTTCTGGTTGATGATCGCGTCGATCGCCACGGCGGTCTTGCCGGTCTGGCGGTCGCCAATGATCAGCTCGCGCTGTCCGCGGCCGATCGGCACCATGGAGTCGATCGACTTCAGGCCGGTCTGCATCGGCTGACTGACCGACTGGCGCGCAATAACACCCGGGGCGACCTTTTCGATCACGTCCGTCATCTTGGCGTTGATCGGGCCTTTGCCGTCGATCGGCTGCCCAAGCGCGTTGACTACCCGTCCGAGCAGCTCCGGACCAACCGGCACTTCCAGAATGCGCCCCGTACATTTGACGGTGTCGCCTTCGGAGATATGTTCGTACTCACCCAGAATCACGGAACCCACCGAGTCACGCTCGAGGTTCAGGGCGAGGCCGTAGGTCGGCAGGCCATCGCTGCCAGCGGGGAATTCCAGCATCTCGCCCTGCATCACATCGGACAAGCCATGGATGCGGCAAATGCCGTCAGACACCGACACCACGGTGCCTTGATTGCGGATGTTCACACTGGCGGCAAGGCCTTCAATGCGACTCTTGATCAGCTCGGAAATTTCTGCGGGATTGAGTTGCATGACTCTTTCCTTCTTTCTTTAATAAGTCTTCTGGCCGGAGCAAGGCGCTCAGGCAGTCAGCGCGATTTTCATTTGTTGCAAACGGGCCTTCACCGAGGTGTCAAGCACTTCGTCGCCGACCACCACACGAACGCCACCAATCAATTGCGGCTCAAGGGCCACCGAGACGTTGAGCTTGCGCCCGAACCGCTTTTCAAGAACCGCCGACAACTCGGCCAGCGCAGGGCCTTCGATGGCAAATGCGCTGTGCACCACGGCATCGGACGAGCCGCTGCGCGCGTTCTTGAGCGAGCGAAACTGCTCGGCGATTGCCGGAAGGACGCTCAAGCGGCCGTTCTCCAGCAGCATGCGCAGGAAGTTGCGGGCCATGTCCGGCAGGTCACCACCGGCCACGCCTGCCATCACGTCGAAGGCCTGTTGCGTCGACGTCTTCGGGTTATCGGCAAACTGCAGCAACTGCCCATTGGCAGAAATAACCGCCAGCTGGTCCAGCCAGACAGACGCCTTGTCCAGATCCGCGCCGGACGAGCCGGCCACAGCCTGGAACAGCGCTTCCGCGTAAGGGCGGGCAATGGTTGCTAGCTCAGCCATGGCGCCTCCTACAGCTCGGTCTTCAGGCGGGCCAGCAAATCAGCATGCACGGCCGGATTGACTTCCTTGCGCAGAATCTGCTCGGCACCCTTCACCGCCAACGCGGCTACCTGCTCGCGCAGGGCTTCACGGGCCTTGACGACCTGCTGATCAGCTTCGACCTTGGCCGATGCAATGATCTTGTTGGCTTCTTCCTGGGCGCGGCCCTTGGCCTCTTCCACGATCGCCAGTGCGCGGCGCTCGGCCTCGCTCAGGCGCTTGGCGGTTTCAACCCGGGTGACTGCGAGTTCCTTCTCGATGCGGTCGTTCGCCGAAGCCAGATCGGCTTTGGCTTTGTCGGCGGCAGCGAGGCCATCAGCGATCTTCTGCGTACGCTCGTCAATGGCGCCGATCAAGGGCGGCCACACGAACTTCATGGTGAACCAGATCAGCGCCCCGAAGGCGATCATCTGGACCAGCAAGGTCGCATTAATGTTCATGAGATGCTCCTGGGCAAGTGGACAACCCGCTTACTTGATCAGGGCGATGAACGGGTTCGCAAACAGCATGTACAGGGCGATACCGACACCGATCATGGTCACGGCGTCCAGCAGGCCGGCCACGATGAACATCTTCACCTGCAACTGCGGAATCATCTCGGGCTGGCGCGCTGCGCCCTCGAGGAAGCGGCCACCCAGAATACCGAAGCCGATGGCGGTTCCGAGTGCGCCAGCACCAATCAGAATGGCAACGGCGATTTGAAGATCGCCCAAGAGTAGTGCGAGTGCGTTTTGCATGGAAGTGCTCCTGTGAAAAAAGAATGAAAAGAAAAAACCGAACCGAAACCTAGTGGGACTCGCTGGCCATGCTCATGTAGACGATGGTGAGCATCATGAACACGAATGCCTGCAGCGTGACGATGAGGATGTGGAAGATGGCCCATCCCAGATTGAGCAGGCCGCCGGCGATGCCGGTGACCGCACCACCCGCCGCCATGACCGCGAGCAAGATGAAGACCATCTCGCCTGCGTACATATTGCCAAACAGACGCAGTGCCAGCGACACCGGTTTGGCCAGGTCTTCGATGACCCGGAAAATCACGTTGACCGGAAACAGCCATTTGCCGAATGGGGCGGTAAAGACTTCATGCCCGAAACCGCCCAGGCCCTTCTTCTTGAGGTTCATGAAGATCATGATCAGGAAGACCGTGATGGCCATCGCGAAAGTCTGGTTGGGATCAGTCGTCGGAACCGACTTGAAGTGCGTCAACCCCATCGACTCCGTGATGCGCGGCAGCAGATCGACCGGCAGGAAGTCCATGGCGTTCATGACCCAGATCCACAAAAATATCGTCAGCGCCAGCGGGGTCACAAAGCCTCGCTTGCCGTGGTAGGAGTCCTTGACCTGCGAATCGACGAAGTCGACGATCATCTCGACGAAGCCTTGGAAGCGACCGGGAACGCCAGATGTCGCGCGCCGCGCGGCCAGAGCGAAGAAACCGAAGGCCACTACGCCGACGAACCAGGACACCAGCACCGTATCCAGATGGACGGTCCAGAATCCATGGCCAACGTGCCAATTGGTCAGGTGGTGGGAAATGTATTCACTGGAAGTAGGTGCTGCAGAAGAAGCCATGGCTGTCTAATCTTTGAATCCACAAATCTATCTATCAACTTGGGCCAGTTTGCCCCACCCTGCTTACGCTTCAATCACCGCTCACGCAATAACGAAAGCCAGTACACAAGGTGAACCGCGCCAAAACCCAAAAACACCCACACGGCTTGCACGTTCCGGCCAAGCTTGAAAATGGCACCGAAAACCAGCACCGTAATCAACCACTTGATTGCCTGAGCCGACACCTGGGTACGCAAGGCATCCCGAGGTGTTGCCGACGGCGCCATGACCATCCGCAGGGCCCCGAGCGACGCCGGCAAAACAACTGCCAAGCCACCGAGAACCACCGAATAACCTGCCGGCCATCCGACAAACAAGCCTGCCAGGACACCTGCTACAACCATACAGACCATCTGGATCCATACCAGCCGCCACAAAACCACCTTGAGCCGGAGACGACCTGATTCAAAGACTGAACCCATCTTGCACCATGTCGTCTCAGCGCCCAAGCGCACCTAGCAAAGCGCACGATTGTAGACCAGATTTTGATGCGCCCGGCCACCTGAAAGTGCAAATCGAGCGATGCGCCGAAGCCGTCCGCGGGCAAGCCCACCGACGCTGCGACTGCCGCGACAATGAGGCCATGAACCAACTTCCCGCCACCCCGTGTTACCTCAATGGTGCGTTCACCCCCCTGCGCGACGCGAAAGTCAGCGTCATGGATCGTGGATTCATTTTTGGTGACGGCATCTACGAGGTCGTTCCGGTTTACCGGGGCCAGCCATTTCGCTTTGCCCAGCATATGGCGCGGCTGGAGCGCAGCCTCCAGGAGATGCGCATTGCCAACCCGATGACGCGCGAGCAATGGCTTGCCGTTGCGCACAAGCTGGTGGCCCATGGCGCCGAAACCGATGGCCGGGCGCTCGCTGACTTGGACCAGATTGTCTATATCCAGGTGACGCGCGGAGTGGCCATGCGCGACCACGTGATGCCCACTGACCTCACCCCCACGGTGTTCGCCATGGCCAATGTGATGCGGATGCCGACGGCCGAACAGCGGCAACAGGGGGTTGCGTGCGTCAGCGCCGACGACTTCCGCTGGAAGAAGGCCCATATCAAGAGCACCAGCCTGCTCGGCGCGGTATTCGCGCGGCAGATCAGTTTTGACGCTGGCGCCGTGGAGACTGTGATGTTTCGGGATGGCTTCCTGAGCGAGGCAGCCGCCAGCAACGTCTGGGTCGTGAAGGACAACGCCGTTTTCGGGCCACCCAAGGACAACCTCGTGCTGGAGGGCATCCGGTATGGCCTGATAGAGGAGATCTGCACGCGCGCCGGGCTGCCATTCGCCTTGCGCAGGATCACCCGCGCCGAAGTTCTGGCCGCAGATGAGCTCTTGCTGACCAGTGCAACCAAGGAGGTGCTGTCCATCACTTCGCTGGACGGCCAAGCGGTAGGCAACCCCGCGCATAGTGGACGACCAGGGCCGATCTCAGCCAGGCTGTATGACGCCTACCAAGTGGCAAAACAGGCCGCATGACAGGCTCTGCAGATTCACTGATCGCTTACCCCTCGGCCTTTCCGATCAAGGTCATGGGGCAAAAGGTCGAGGGCTTCGTACAGGCCATCACCACGATCGCGCATGCGTTTGATCCCTACTTTGACGCAAGCACCATCGAGCTGCGTGAAAGCAAGGGCGGAAACTATCTGGGCATCACGATCACCGTCACCGCCACCAGCCGCGAACAGCTCGACGAGTTGTACCGGACCTTGTCCACCCACCCGATGGTCAAGGTTGTTCTCTAGGCATTCGTGCAGGCCATCGTCACCCCGCTAGGCCAGGTGGAGTACCTGCCCACTTACCGTGCGATGCAGGAATTCACGGCGGGCAGAAACCCTGATACCGCCGATACCATCTGGCTTTGCGAACATCCGCCGGTGTTCACCCAAGGGCTGGCGGGATTGCCAGAGCACGTATTGCACGCGGGCAATATCCCGGTGGTGGCCACCAACCGGGGCGGTCAAGTTACTTACCATGGCCCCGGCCAGACTGTCGCCTATCCCATGATCGACCTGCGCCGGGCCGGTTACTTCGTCAAGGAGTTCGTCTACCGCCTCGAAGAGGCGGTCATTCGAACGCTCCTGCATTTTGGCGTCACGGGCCACCGGGTTGCAGGCGCTCCAGGCATCTACGTGCGGCTGGACGACCCCACGGCCCACGCCGTCCTGGCGCAGAAGCCCGCCCGGCGCGCGGCTACTGTGGCCGCTGGCGCGGCCGTGCCGGACTTTCGCAATCTGGGAAAAATCGCCGCGCTGGGCGTCAAGGTCAGCCGCAATTGCACCTACCACGGCGTCGCTCTGAACGTGCATATGGACCTGGAGCCCTTTGGTCGGATCAACCCCTGTGGATATATCGGGCTGCAAACGGTAGACCTTTCTACAATCGGTGTCAGGGTGGACGGACCCGAAACCGCCGCCCTCCTGGGTCGAAAACTTGCCACCTTCCTGGCGCCCTGACCGCCTCGCTGACACACACCACCATGTCCAAATCCGATTCCGTCACCGTTGCGCGCGAGCCCGTGCCAGCGTCCGCCTACGACGCGAGCGTCAAACAAAAGGCGGGGGCGAAGCTGTCACGCATTCCCGTCAAGGTGGTCCCGGGTGAGGTGCTCAAGAAGCCGCCGTGGATTCGCGTGAAGGCTGGCTCACCCAGCACCCGCTTCTACGAGATCAAGGACATCCTGCGCAAAAACAAGCTCGTCACGGTCTGCGAAGAAGCTTCCTGCCCGAACATCGGCGAGTGTTTTGGCAAGGGCACGGCCACCTTCATGATCATGGGCGACAAGTGCACACGGCGCTGCCCCTTTTGCGATGTGGGACACGGCCGCCCCGATCCGCTGGATGCGCAGGAGCCGCATAACCTCGCCGCCACGATTGCCAGTCTCAAGCTGAACTACGTCGTGATAACCAGCGTCGACCGCGACGACCTGCGTGACGGCGGCAGCCAGCATTTTGTCGACTGCATCCGCATGACACGTGCGTTGTCACCCGCCACGCGCATCGAGATCCTGGTCCCGGACTTCCGCGGCCGCGATGACCGTGCCCTGGAAATCCTGAAGGCCGCGCCACCCGACGTCATGAACCACAACCTGGAGACCGTGCCACGCCTGTACCGGGAGGCGCGCCCCGGCTCCGACTACGCATTCAGCCTGAATCTACTGAAAAAGTTCAAGGGGCTGTTTCCCCAGGTTCCAACCAAGAGCGGCCTGATGGTGGGCCTGGGGGAAACCGACGAGGAAATTCTGGAGGTGATGCGCGACATGCGTGCCCACCAGATTGACATGCTGACTATCGGGCAGTACCTTGCGCCCAGTTCCAGCCATTTGACGGTCAAGCGCTATGTGCATCCGGACACCTTTGCGATGTTCGAAGCGCGTGCCTACGAAATGGGTTTTGCACATGCGGCGGTGGGTGCCATGGTGCGCTCCAGCTACCACGCGGACCAACAGGCCCACGCGGCGGCTGCGGCAGCGGCCCAAACCGCGGAAATCCTGGCGCCGGTCGACGGCGCGCGCTGAACCGCTCCGCTCAAGCCTGCAACATGCGTGTGGCAGGGTCCTCGTCAGCAACAACACCTTCGGCCCATTGACGCAATCGCGCGGCGTCCGCACGCAGCACCTCCTGTTTGACCGCCAGAATTTGCGCCGGATGCATGGAGAAGCTGCGCAGGCCCAGACCGAGCAGCAAGCGGGTCAGCCCGACGTCGCCAGCCATCTCGCCACATACGCTGATTCCCTTGCCCTGCGCATTGCACTCCGCAATCGTGTCGGCCACCAGCCGCAGGACTGCAGGGTGCAACGGATCGTAGAGATGGGCCACCGACTCGTCGGCACGGTCGATTGCCAGCGTGTACTGAATCAGATCGTTGGTACCGATCGACAGGAAGTCGAAGTGGCGCAGAAACAGCTTCACCATCAGTGCGGCCGCCGGTATCTCGATCATCGCGCCCACGGACACCGGCCCGTACGCCATGCCACGGTTGTCCAGTTGCGCCCGCGCATGGTCGAGCAAGGACAGGGTCTGGCGGATTTCCGTGCCGTGCGCCAGCATGGGAATCAACAGGTTGACCCGCCCTGCCGAGGCCGCCCGCAGGATGGCCCGCAGCTGCGTCAGGAACATATCAGGGTCGGCCAGGCTCCAGCGGATAGCCCGCAAGCCCAGCGCCGGATTGAGGTGCCCGTCCTCGCGCGCGGACCGGTCCAGAGGCTTATCGGCGCCGACATCCACGGTCCGGATGGTGACGGGCAATCCCTGCATGCCGTCCACTGCCTGCCGGTATGCGCGGTATTGCTCTTCCTCGTCGGGCAACTCGCCGTGGCGCCCCATGAACAGGAACTCGCTGCGGAACAGGCCAACACCTACGGCACCCGCTTTCAACGCGGCCGGTGCGTCTTCAGGCATTTCGATGTTGGCCAGCAGTTCTACCTTCTGTCCGTCCAGCGTCAGCGCGGGCGTGTGCAGGAGCCGCGACAGGCGGCCACGCTCGATCGTCCCCTGCCGCTGCTTGAAACCGTATTCGGCCAGGATGATCGCTGACGGGTCGACGATGACGACACCGGCTTCTCCGTCCACGATGACCCAGTCATCCTGGCGCACCAGTTGGCTCGACATGCGTGCGCCGACCACGGCCGGGATGTCCATGCTGCGCGCCACGATCGCGGTATGCGAGGTCTTGCCGCCAACATCGGTGACAAATCCGGCGAAAACGCTCTGCTTGAACTGCAGCATATCGGCCGGCGACAGGTCATGCGCGACCAGGATCAACGGCACATCCACGGTATCGTCGAGCAACAAGTCCTGCCTGGAGGACGTACGCCCGCTCCGCGCGGGAGGCACCACCACTGGCGAGCCCAGGCCTTTCATGGCTGCCAGCACCTTTTCCGCAATCTGCTCAAGGTCGGCCTTGCGTTCGCGAAGGTACTCATCCTCCATTTCATCGAACTGCCTGGCGATGACCTCCAGCTGCGTGGTCAGGGCCCATTCGGCGTTATAGAGACGGTCGGCAATCCAGTGCTTCACGCCCAGAATGAGCTCTTCGTCCTGCAGCAGCATGAGGTGCACGTCCAGCAACGCAGTCAGCTCGTGCGGCGCCTCCTTCGGTCCCATATGGGCGATGGTTCGCTGCAGCCTGTGGATTTCGTCGATGACGGCATTGCGGCCGGCACGTACCCGTTCGATCTCCGCATCGACCTGCGCTGACGTCACGAAATAGTGCGCTACGTCGACCCGGCTCGATGCCACCAGCACGGCCCGCCCGATGGCGATGCCACGGGCAACTGGCAGGCCGTGGATCGCAAAGGTCACTCGCCCTCTCCAAACTTGTCCGCTATCAATGCCAGCAAGGCGTCAATGGCCTCTTGCTCGCGCTCACCGCTGGTCTCGACTTCGACCTGGGTGCCGATCCCGGCGGCCAGCATCATCACGCCCATGATGCTCTTGGCGTTGACACGGCGCTCGCCACGTGACAACCAGACCTCGCAAGGAAAACTGCCCGCCAGTTTGGTCAGCTTGGCTGACGCGCGCGCGTGCAGGCCAAGCCTATTGCTGATGGTCGTCGTTATCTTGATCATTCTTCTTCCTGGGCTGATTTTGCGGAGCTACATTTGCGACCTGCATGACCCCTTGCGTACCACCAGCCATCGCGCGGTTTACCAGGACGTCGAGCGGCTCGCGCTGGTAAGTAACCGCACGCAGCAACATCGGCAAGTTGACTCCGGCGACCACGCGCGCCGGCCTACCTTCCACCAGCTTCTGCGCAATACTGCATGGCGTGGCGCCAAAAATATCGGTCAGTACCAACAGGCTTGCGGGGGCAGACAGGTCCACGGCCCGCTTGACCTGAAGCAGGGATTCTTCAGGATCCTGGTCAGCGGGAACGTCAAATGCCGTGACCGCAGCGCCTACGTCGGCAGCTCCTGCGCCGGAATAGACATGCATCACACACTGCCGAAGGGTACTGGCCAGTGGGGCGTGGGCAATGATCAGGATGGCGTTGCTCATGGCGTTTGCTCCAGACGATTATGGCTGGAGGCGAACAGGAAAAACACGTACGACGCGACACCGCAGCAGAGATAGACCCCAAAGGCCAACTGAAAGGCAAGGATCTGCCCGAAACCCGATGCGGTCAGGCCGTCGATGATGAGCCCGATGCCCCACTGAATCACGAACACACCGGCAAACACCACGAGGTTATAGGCAGAAAGCGCTCGTCCGGCCACCTCTGGCGGAAACGCCATGCCAATGGAAGGCTGCGAAGGCGTCACCACGCTACAGGCCACGCAGTAGAGGGCCAGCAACAGGCCACACCATCCTGGCGCAAAACGAGCTGACGCAATGGTCAGCGCAAGAATGATGAAGCTCACGGGAAGTGCCTGGCGTATCAACCGTTGCGCGCCAAAGCCACGGCGCGCCAGCCATTGGCTGCCCATGCCCCAACCCCAAAACGCGCCAAGCATCGCCAGATTGATCCAGAACAGGCCCATGGCCGCCTGCAGCGGCGAGTAGTTCCCTACCTTGACCATCCATGGCGCCGCCCACAGGGTTTGTATGGACAACAAGCCGCCGTAGCAAAAAAATCCGACCGGTGCCATGGCGCGAAAGTACGGGTGCCGCCAGACTTCACGGTAACTCGCGCCGCTCCCGCTGTTGCCAGCGGTGTTCGCACCAGGCCATGCAGGGACCTGCCGAAGGATCACGACGACGGCCAAAGCAAGCAACAGTCCCAGCGCCACAAACAGCGGGCGCCACCCCCACAACGGCACCAGCCACTGCACGGGGAGCGTTGAAGCCACCATGCCTAGCGATCCGCTCATGAGCATCCACGAGTTCGCACGCATTTGCGCGACCGGCCCGAACCAGCGCCGGTACCCGGTGAGCGGGGCCATCAAACAGGCACTCAAGCCTACGCCACAAAGTACCCGGGCTACAAGGAGGCCTGAAAAGCTGGCAGCTGAAGCAAACGCAAGGCAACCCAGCACCGCAATGACCAGGAAGCTGACAATCACGCGCTTGGGCCCGTAGCGATCCAGCCATGTACCCAGCGGCAACTGGGTAAGCGAGAACCCCAGAAAGTAGCCACCAGAGAGCAAGCCCAGGTCCCTGGCGTGCAGGCCAAACTCCTGCGTCAGCACCGGGGCCAGCGTCGCCGTGATCGCCCGAATCAGGGCCGAGAGGAAATAGGCGAATGCAAACGTGAGGAAGACCAGTATGGTCTTTTGTCTGGAAAAACCGGTCATTGCAAGCGCAACCCTGCCAGGAAGGTCTCGGCCACCTCGGGACGCAACTGCTCACCGAACACCAGAGCCGCGAATGCAGTGGAGTCCCGTGTGAACCAGGCGGCTCGCAATTCCAACGGTTGTCCTTGTGGCCCCTTGCCACGCGCCTGAACCCACAAGGCGTCCGGCTCGGCGCGGATGCCGGCAAGCAGCAGCGGGCGCTCGACAACGTCACTGGCGGCCATGGTTTTCAGCGTCGCCAGACGCCACTGCCGCAACACCGGACCCGACATGTCTACCGACGGCAATGCTGCATGGCCGACAGCCGTGGTGAGCCCCGCGGTGGTGCAACTCGCCATGTGCAACTCCATTGGTTGGCCGGCCATTTCCACGCGGCGCATCGTCTTGTCCGGCTTGCAAGGAAACAACGCATTCAGCGCGGTGGGAGACAGCGGCGTCTCACGCCAGTTGAACTCCGGAGCGCACCCCGCCTGCAACATGGCAATCAGGAGGATGGTGGCGATAATGGGGCGCGGCATGCCACGATTATCCAAAAGTGGCGCGCCCGGCGTGGCATCAGGGAGCAGACGTGACGATCGACCAGCGATTTTCAAGTACCGTACCGGCCCCTCTGGATGGGATGCCGGAGCCGGTGAGCGTGCCGGACCCAGGCCAGGGTCAGCGCCGCCTGGAGTTTGCGGTCACGGGCGCGGCGGCTGCCGAGTTGGCCACCGTACTGGTGAAACTGCGCAAGGCGCTCGATGCACTGATCGCCGCGGGCAAATTGAATCGCGACCAGGCCCGCCCGATGGAGCTGGCCATGGAGGAAGCAGCACGCATCGTCATGCACGGGCGATTGCTGGCCAAAGTTGCTGGTGGGTCGGTCCGGCAAAGCCAGTCCCAGATCAACCTGGACCAGATCCTGCGTCAAGCCCTGGACAAGCGCATGCGCCACCCTGACCACGGTATGCAGGTGCTGCGCCACATCAAGCCAGTGGCAGTCGTCGTCGACAGGGACATGGCGACAGCCCTGATTGATGCGCTGCTGGATTGGGCTTTGGCCCCCGGCAAGACCATCGATGTGTTGCTCGAAATCAAGGATTGGCCGGCGCATGGCTTGCTGCGTATCCACGCAACGGAATCGGTGCAGGTCCAGGACGACGCTGAAGAGAACGAGCGGCTCAGCTGGCACCTGATCACAGAACTCTGCCGGGCCATCGGAGCGACGCTTGACCGGGTCAAGTCGCCTGGCCAGACGCTGGTCATGATCGAGTTTGCGCGCACGGTGCGCGAAATGGACGGCATCAGCGCCATGGAAGTTGACCTTGGCGCGGCTTCGGGCACGGGAGACTCGGCCAGGGTACTGGCCGGCCATCGCGCACTGATTATTTCAAGCGACTTCAAGTTGCGCGAGGAAGTCAAGCGCATCTGCCAGGACATGGGCCTGGATGTCGAAAACGTGCCGTCTTCCCAGCTTGCGGCGCAAAGCTGTGAGGCGGAGCAGCCGGACATCATCGTGGTCGACGAACGCTTCAATGACGAGCGCTTCAGCCAGCTGCGCGCGCGCCTGCTGGCGCGACAGGTCAACTTCCCGATGATTGAAATTGCTTATTCGTCCGATGCGCCGTTGTCACTCGAGGGTTGGGGCAGGGGAGGCATGACGCGCGTCAGCCGGGTTCAGCTGGGCTCGCAGTTGCCGCAGGCACTGGCGCTTGAGATGTCGAAAATCCTGTAACACCTCTGCTACTTGAGCGCGCCAAAGACTTTCTTGAGCACCGCACTGCCGGTACCCACCGGATCCTGGCGGATTTTCTTCTCTTCTTCGCCGATCATGAAGTAGAGGCCATCAAGCGACTTCCCTGTGACGTACTGCTGGATATTGGCATCTTCCTTCTTCACCAGCCCTATGCCCTGGGCTTTCGCAGCAACCCGGTTGTACTTGGCGGCAAGCCCGACTTTTTCAGTGGCTTTGGTGACGACGGGAAGAAACTTCACCGCCAGCGGGTCGCGCGTCTTTTCTGCAAAAAAGCCGGTCACCGAGGTATCGCCACCAGAAAGAATTTTCTTGGCATCGTTGACGTTCATGGACTTGACCGCGCTCACCAGCAAGTCCTTTGCCAGCGGTACCGCGGTCTCGGCCGCGCGATTCATGGACGTCAACAACTCGTCAACGCGCTTGCCCTGACCCAAGCCCTTGAGCAGCTTGGCTGCGTCTTCGAGGTAGCCCGGCAGGGGAATGCGCACCTTGGCATTGCCGAGAAATCCGTCTGTCTTGCCAAGAAGGTTGACAGCAGCCAGCGCACCTTTTTCGAGCGCCGTCTTGAGGCCCTGCGAGGCTTCGGCATTCGTGAGGTCACCGAGCGACAGCGCCCTGGCATGACCATGCACAAGCACGATCAGAGCGGCCACCGAACCAGCCGATAGGGTGTTGAAGCGTCTGCGTTCCATGAAGTCTCCGTTGGGTAGTGGGTTGCCGGGAAATGCCGGCTATTTGGGATCCGGCTGCGCTGGCACGCTGCGCAGGTAAGCAATAACTGCGTCCATATCCTCTTTGGTCCATTGGCTGGTCGTGTGGTTGATCACTTCGCTCATGGGTTCGAGGGCAATATCGCCCCCGGGCGTGGTTCCGTTGCTGAAGTACTCCTTGAAGTCGGCGTCTTTCCACTTCTGCATACGTGTCGGCGTGATATTGGGCACCTTGCCTTCAGGAATCTTTGCGCCTGCCAACAAACTATCGCTCTTGGTCCCCCCCATGGCCGAGCGTGGAGTGTGGCACTCGCCACAGTGACCCAGAACCCGCACCAGGTACGAGCCCCGCGCGACGGCCGCGGATCCCGGAGGTGGCCCGGCGACTGCGCCTGGGGTGAAGTAGAGCATTTTCCAGCCGCCCACGAGGAAGCGCAGGCTGAAGGGGAAGCGCAGCGCATGCTCGCGATTGGGCTTCTTCACGGCCGGAAGGCTCCGCAGGTAGGCCCACAGATCGCGCACATCCGTGTTCGTCATCCCGGTGAACGAAGGATAGGGAAATGCCGGGAAATAGTGGGAACCATCGCGTCGTTCACCCTGGCGCAGCGCGCGTTTGAAGTCATCCTCGGTCCAGGCACCGAGCCCGGTCTCGCGATCCGGGGTGATATTGGGGCCGTAGAAAATGCCAAACGGCGTCTCCAGGGCCCGCCCCCCTGCAAATGCCACCGCACCTGGCGCGGTTTCTGTGTGGCAGCCACCACATCCAGACGCCTTGGCAATGTACTGCCCGTTTTTCACATCGCCCTGCGCCAAAGAGGTTCCTGTCGCGCACAGCGCAAGGCAGGCCACCGCGCCGTACACCATCTGCCGCAAGCTATTGTGCATACTCACACCTCGAACTCCTGTTTTCAACGGCGGTCAACTGCACGTCTGCATGTTGACGCCCGATCATCAGCGTCATCATGACATATGCGGCGTCGGCGCCACCCCGTTATAGTGGAATCCCGACAAAGGATCCAGTGGCGCCAATGGCTCATATGCCGTCAACCTGCCCATCAGGCGATAGAGCGACGTCCCACGCAGAAGTTCATGCCCGACGCATTGTCGCGTCGGGGAGCTGCCCGTGATTGAAATTGTTGCAACGCACCTGCCAAAGGACCTGGAGGCGCTGCGCGCAATCATCCGCGAGTATGGCGAGGGGCTTGGTATTGACCTGAACTTCCAGGACTTCGAGACAGAGTTACAGCAACTCCCTGGCGCCTATTGCCCGCCGCGTGGAGCCTTGCTGGCAGCCAGGTCTGGCGAGTTGCTGGCCGGTTGCTGCGCGATGCGTCCATTGGACACGGCCGACTATCCCAATGCATGCGAAATGAAGCGCCTGTACGTGCGACCGGCATTTCGCGGAAAAGGCATCGGGCGAATTCTGGTGGAGGCGATTCTTGACCAAGCCAGGGTTGCCGGCTACGCAAGCCTGTTACTGGATACGCTGAGCGACATGGAGTCCGCACGCGCCCTGTACGCCGATCTCGGATTCAGCGAAATCCCGCCGTACTACCACAATCCGCTGGCGGGGTTTCATTACCTGCGCGTCAAGCTCTGATCGCGCTGGTACCGGGAAGGCCGGCCGGTACCGCTGGCGTCAGCCGCGCGCTTGCGCCAATATCGTGCCCGCGTCACTGACTTCGAACTTGCCAGGCGCTTCCACATTGAGGCTCTTCACCGTGCCATCCTTGACCAGCATCGAATAACGGTTGCTGCGCAAACCCATGCCGCGCCCTGTCAAATCGAGCGTCAGCCCGGTTGCCTTGGTGAAGTTGGCGTCGCCGTCACCCAGCATGCGTACCTTGCCGGCAGCCTTCAGGTCCCGTGCCCAGGCGCCCATGACGAAAGCGTCGTTGACGCTGACGCACCAGATTTCGTCCACGCCCGCTGACTTGAGCTCGTTGAACTTTTCCAGATAACCCGGCACATGTTTCGCCGAGCACGTCGGCGTGAATGCACCGGGCAACGCGAAGAGCGCTATGGTCTTGCCGGCTGACGCCTTGGCAACGTTGACCGCGTTCGGGCCGATGCTGCAACCGTTGCCCTCAACCTCCGAATACTCCATGAGGGTTGCCTCAGGAAGGGTATCGCCTACTTTAATCATGATTCATGCTCCTAAAACAAAAACAGCTCACATTGTGAGCCGTTTGACTAGCTGATGCAGACCGTGCAGGGAGAGAACCTTACACAGCCGCCGCTTTTTCCACCAACCGGGTCGCAACCCAGTTCTTGGTCTTCGAAATCGGCTTGCTTTCTGTGATCTCGATGACATCGCCCATCTTGTACTCGCCCTTTTCGTCATGGGCGTGGTATTTGCTCGACTTTCCGACAATCTTGCCGTAGAGCTCATGCTTGACGCGACGCTCGATCAGGACCGTAACAGTCTTGGACCGCTTGTCGCTGACCACCTTGCCAATCAAGGTGCGTTTGAGGGATACCTTGGCTTCCGTCATTTGGACGCTCCTTGCACGGCGTTCTTCTTCTCGACCAGAATCGTCTTGGCCCGGGCGATGTCGCGACGGGTCGAACGCAAGGTCGAGGTATTGCTCAGTTGTTGGGTGGCCTTTTGCATGCGCAGGCCAAAATGCGCTTTCTGCAGGGACTTGACTTCGGCTTCGAGGCCAGCAACGTCCTTCTGGCGCAATTCAGTGGTTTTCACAGGGTGTTCTCCGAAAAGGCTTGCGCCTATTGGCCAATCATGCGGGCCACAAAGGTGGTCCGCAGGGGCAATTTGGCGGCAGCCAGACGAAATGCTTCACGCGCCAGTTCTTCCGGCACACCGACGATTTCATACAGCACTTTGCCTGGCTGAATCTCGGCAACGTAATACTCCGGGTTGCCCTTGCCGTTACCCATGCGCACTTCGGCAGGTTTCTGCGAAATGGGCTTATCGGGAAATATGCGGATCCAGATCCGGCCGCCACGCTTGACGTGGCGCGAAATGGCGCGCCGTGCGGACTCGATCTGGCGGGCGGTAAGGCGGCCGCGATCGGTCGATTTCAGGCCGAAGTCGCCAAAAGCGACCGTGGCACCACGGGTTGCGACACCTGTGTTACGGCCCTTCTGCTCTTTTCGGTATTTTCTGCGAGCTGGTTGCAGCATAGTTTTTCTCCGTGATTCCCGGCCTCTTAAGAGGCCTTGTTTCCGTCAGCTGCTGCAGCTGGCGCGCTCACCTTGCGGACGCGCTTTATGGCGGTTTTTGGTACATCGGCGGCAACCGCGGGAGCGATCGCCTCGGCAGGCTTGTCGCTGCCGTCTGCGGGCGCAACGTTGCCAGCCGTCGGACGACGGGCGGGACGCGCGGCTGGGCGCTCAGCGCTACCGGGACGCGCATCGCGGCGCGGACCGCGTGGGCGCCGCTCCTCGTCGGAGCGCGGCTCAGCCGCGGCAGGAAGATCGTTACGTCCCAGCGTATCGCCCTTGTAGACCCAGACTTTTACGCCGATCACACCATAGGTGGTCTTGGCTTCCGAGGTCCCGTAGTCGATGTCCGCGCGCAAGGTATGCAATGGCACACGGCCTTCGCGATACCACTCGCAGCGGGCAATCTCGATGCCGTTGAGGCGACCCGACGACATGATCTTGATGCCCTGCGCACCAAGGCGCATGGCATTTTGCATCGCGCGCTTCATGGCGCGGCGGAACATGATGCGCTTTTCCAACTGTTGCGTGATGCTGTCTGCAATCAGCTTGGCGTCGATTTCGGGTTTGCGAACTTCCTCGATATTGACGGCGACTGGCACCCCCAACTGACGACCCAGTTCACGCTTGAGGTTCTCGATGTCCTCGCCCTTCTTGCCGATCACAACGCCCGGACGTGCCGAGAAAATCGTGATGCGTGCGTTCTTGGCAGGGCGCTCGATCAGGACGCGCGACACCGAAGCATTCTTGAGCTTGGTCTTGAGGTATTCGCGAACCTTGATGTCTTCGGCCAGCATGCCGGCGAAGTCACGGTCATTCGCGTACCAGCGCGACGACCAGTTGCGGCTGACTGACAGGCGAAAGCCTGTAGGGTGGATTTTTTGTCCCATAAGTTCCGGGCCTCTTTCAGTTGCCGACCGTCACATACACATGGCATGTGGGTTTTCTGATCTGGTTGCCACGCCCCTTGGCGCGCGCCGTGAAGCGACGCAGGGAGGCGCCTTGCTCGACATAGATGGTTTTCACCTTCAACTCGTCGATATCGGCGCCGTCGTTGTGCTCGGCGTTGGCAATTGCCGACTCGAGCACTTTCTTGATGATCACTGCGGCCTTCTTCTGCGTGAACTGCAGCACATTCAGTGCCTGGTCGACTTTCTTGCCCCGAATAAGGTCCGCCACCAGGCGCCCTTTGTCCACCGACAGGCGCACGCTGCGCAATGTTGCTTTGGTTTCCATGGTGATACCTTACTTTCGCACGACTTTTTTGTCGGCCGGATGACCCTTGAACGTACGCGTGAGCGCAAATTCACCGAGCTTGTGACCAACCATCTGGTCGGTGATGTACACCGGCACGTGCTGCTTGCCGTTGTGCACGGCGATGGTCAGGCCGATGAATTCCGGCAGGATCATGGAGCGGCGCGACCAGGTCTTGATCGGCTTCTTGTCCTTCGTGGTGACCGCTTTGTCAGCCTTGGCTGCCAGATGGTGATCGACGAACGGACCCTTCTTGAGAGAGCGTGTCATATTCGTGCCCCTTACTTCTTGCGACGCGACACGATCATGACCTGTGTACGCTTGTTGTTGCGGGTACGGTAACCCTTGGTCAGATTGCCCCACGGATCGACCGGATGGCGTCCTTCGCCAGTCTTGCCTTCACCACCACCATGTGGGTGGTCAACCGGATTCATGACCACGCCGCGCACTGTCGGGCG
>JANNDB010000701.1:0-4242 GCA_031387285.1 Betaproteobacteria bacterium
GGACAGATCGAAGATGTGGTACGCGAAATAGGCAATGATGGATATACGCAGCGTGTAGACCAGTGAATGGTAGATGGCAAACTCGAGCGTGATCACCCCCGCGATCCAGGCCAGCAGGACGGCGGGCGTCAGCAACAGGCCAAGGCGGATCCAGAAACGCGGCATGCCTTTGGCGTGCAGGTGGGACGCTGCGTAAGCCAGCACACCGAACAGGCAACAGGCGGCGACAAATACGCCGACCACCAGCACGACCAGTTGTCCTGAGGGGATCGGCAGACCGGCACGCAGCGCCACCGGCGCTACCGAAATGTTGACGATGCCGACCAGGGTGCCGAGGCCAAAAAACCGCTTCATCGCGCGCGCCGAGCGGTCCGACATGGGCAGCAGACGGAAAGCCGGCACATCCGGCCGCAGGATGACATCCAGAAACTTCCAGAACAACAACCAGCGGACCAGGCCCGACAGTATCGCCAGGTGCGTCAGGGCCTGCAGGTCCTGGGCATCGAACCAGAAGCGGATCGCCACGTAGGCGCCGGCGGCGAACACGGCGTAATGCCCCAGGTCCAGCAGCACCAGGCCGATGGCGCCACGCGCACGGTTCTCGTCACCAATACGTCTGGCTCGCCAGCCGCGCGCAAGCCACTTGAATGCCAGGCCCAGCCCCCACAGGGCAATCAGTACCATGGCGCTGGTCAGGGCGTTGGCGGCCATCGCGCCTTCACCACGGCCAGCCCTGATCGTCTCCTGCACCTTGCGCAAGTCGGTCGGCAGTTCCGGCAGTGCCAGCGCAATCTTGTTGAGCGCGGCTTTGGCGTCGGCCAATTGTTCGTTGAGGCGGGAAATTCCGCCGCCTACCTTGGAGAGGTCACCACCGACGCGGGTCGCCTCTTCCGGCGTCAGCGCGGCCAGGGCCGAACCCGAACACGCCAGCACCAGCCACAAGATCAACTGCCCGGTCCGGGCGCGCGCTGCAAACATGATCAGACCTCAATCTTTTCTGCAAACAGCGGCATACAGCCAGTCCCATCCAGAATCCGGTCGACCTCGCGCCGCTCAGGGTTGCCCAGTGCGAGGCGCTCTTCGCGCAACCAGCGCACACACTTGGCCTGGTAGGGGAACGCCTGCTGCTGCCAAGGCACGTCGCCCAGCACACAGTGCACTTGGGGCTGTCCTGCCGCGACGGCACGCGCATTGGCCAGCATCACCGGTACGTAGGTGCGGCCGACCTCCTGCAATAACGCAAGCAGACTGGAGCCCAGGGCCTCGCGCGGCAACCAGTCGTCCGGGCCCGGCTCCATCCCACTGAGATCTTCCACCAGACCGACCCAGGCGTACACGCGGGGCGCCTGCGCCAGCGTCAGCGCCGCCGGTGTCGGGTCAAAATGGGCCAGCTGCGTCAGCTGGCCAAAGGCAGCAAAATCCGCCGCTCCGGGACGCTTGCCAAGCAGGAACGGGTAGTGCTCCAGATGCGCTTCGAACGCCGCCAGAAAGCGCGTGTAGCTGGCCTCTATCGTGGCCCAGGTGCGTTCGTTCGAGCCCACCACATACAGGCGGTTGATCTGGCGCTGGGAAAACTGCCGGTCCAGTTCGGCGATGCGTGCCTCGGGGGCGCACAGATTGCGCCAGCGCGGCAGGATATTGCCCGCCTTGGCGATGTCGGCCGGGTAATGCCAGCGGTAGTGGAACATGGCCTTGGTCAGCCATTCGTCGGCATAGTCTTCCAGCAGGCTGTCAAAGAACGCTAGCAGCGGATCGGCCGGCCGCGCGGCGCGGCCAATGAATTCGGTCTCGAAGCGACGCAACAGCGGGCTGGAGTCGGTGACCGGCGTGATTTGGCCACTGGCGTCGGGAAGGTAGAAGGTTGGCAGCAGTTCCACCTTCGGTACGGGCAGTCCGGCCACGGCGGGCGAACCCGATATGAGGCTGCGGTAAGCGATGTGGCGATAACGCAGCAGCGAGAGCATCTTGCGGGTGTAGGGCGACCCGGGAGCGCCTTTGAGCAACAGGGGCGTGGGAAGTGGCATGGGGATTCCTCAGGCGGACGTGGCCGCTGCCGCCTGGCGTGCCTTGGCGTCTGCCAGTGGCTTCCAGTGCAACAGCCCGTAGAGCAGGGTGAGTACCACGCTGACGGCCAGCGGCCCGTTGTAGAGCCGGACATGCTTGAAGGCCAGGGCAAGCTCCACCAGGTGCACGGCCAGCAGGATCAGGGTGATGCGCAGTGCGATGGGCCCGGCTGCCAAGGGCAGGTTGATGAACAGGCCGGCGGCGGCGCTTGCATAAATCATCAGGAACAGGATCTTGATCACGGAGTTCATGGTTCGGTTGCCTGGCGCGGGCCGGGCGGCCCCGGCGTTGGTCGATTCAAGAGGCGAATTCTTTCCGAGCATGGCCTTTTGGCGGCGACGGCCCAAGGCCGTGATCCATGCGGAGGCGCGCGCCGGGTGGATACGGTACAGCCAGTCCGCGACCCGCGCGTCCAGTCCGATCATGAGCCGCGTCTGGCCGCGTTCGATGGCCTGCACGATGGCCTCGGCCGCCTGCTCCGGGCTGGTGCGTGCGTTCAGGGCAAAACCGTCGCGCATCTGTTGCTGTGTAAGCTCCGCCAGCGACAGATCGGCCATGCGCGCGTTGTCCACGATATGGGTGCGAACCCCACCGGGGTGTACACACAGTACGCCGACAGGCCCGCCACGCAGCTCCTCGCGCAGGGCATCGCTGAAGCCCCGTACCGCAGCCTTGGCCGCGTTGTACATGCTTTGCGAGGGCACGGAGACCATCGCAAAAATGCTGGATACATTGACCAGCATGGCTTCGGGCCGTGTGGCCAGTTGCGGCAGGAAGGCGCGGCAACCGTGCACGACGCCCCAGAAGTTGATGTTCATCAGCCACTGGGCATCGGCGACATTCAACTTTTCGACCGATGAGACCAAGGCTACGCCGGCATTGTTGATGACCACGTCGGCAGCGCCAAAATGCGTGGCGCAGACACGCGCCAGTTCGTGGATGTCCTGTTCGCGGCCGGTATCGACCCGCAGTGTGTGGCAGCGCGCGCCCTTGGCGCTGGCCTCGGCGGCGACCGAGGCGAGTGCGGCTTCGTTCAAGTCGGCCAGCATCAGCCGTGCGCCGCGCCCGGCGCAGGCGAGCGCAAGCGCGCGGCCGATGCCCGAGGCGGCGCCGGTGATCACCACCACTTTGTCCTGCAGGTTTTTCATGGGCTGGGCGTTGGGTCAGGGCAGCATGGGCGCCACAAACCCGCCGTGGAGCTTGGCCAGTTCAGCCGCCAGCCAGATGGTGCTGCGGTCGGCCATTTCCGGGCCGACGATCTGCATGCCTACCGGTAAACCGCCCGGGGTAAACCCCACAGGTACGGCCGTCGCAGGCAAGTAACAGCAGGTGGCCAGTCCGGCCCAGAACAACTGGTTGAAATAAGGCCGTGCGACCCCGTTGACCAGCAGCGTGCGCGACGGCGCGGGCTCGGAGTGGTCGTGCGCAAAGGCCGCCGTACAGGTGACGGGCATGAGCAGCAGGTCGTGGCGGGCAAAGAAGGCGTGCCAGGCCCAGCGCAGCTGTTCGCGCTGCTGGTGGGCATCCATCCAGCCCTTGAAGCGGGTGGTGGCGAGGCGCAACTGCCTGGCATAGAGCGACTGGTCGTCCTGCGGCAAACGCGCGCTGCGGGCTTCCAGGGCATCGTAGTCGGGGCGTCGTGCCGTCAGCTGGGCCAGCAGCAGCGTGTTGTAGACGGCATGGGCGCGGGCAGGATCAAACTGCGGGCGGGCCTTGAAGTCGAGGCGGGCGCCAGCACGCGCCAAGGCACGCGCTGCCGCAGCGATCGGAGCGGTGACGGCGTCATCCACGGGAGCATTCATATCGTCAAGCCAGACGGCAACACGCAGACCCTTGAGCGTCCTGGGCGGAGTTGGCAGGCGGTATTGCAGGCCGCGCGCCGTGAGCTGGTCCGGCCCGACGGTGACCTTCAGCGCCAGCGCGAGGTCCTCCGCGCTGCGCGCCAGCGGCCCGACCACGGACAGATCCGCCTCGGCGTCGAAAGCGGGCGTCAAGGCGTGACCACGCTTGGGGATGATGTTCCAGGTCGGCTTGTGTCCATAGACGCCGCAATAGGCCGCCGGGTTGCGGATGCTGCCGCCGATATCGCTGCCAAACTCCATGCCGCAGAGCCCGGCGGCCACGGCGGCGACCGCGCCGCCGGAGGAGCCGCCCGGTCCGCGTCCAAGGTCCCAGGGG
>JANNDB010000722.1:0-1761 GCA_031387285.1 Betaproteobacteria bacterium
GTACCGATGTCGCCGCGCGTTTGATTGCGCAGAAGCTGACTGCGGCATTCAAGCAGCCGGTGCTCGTCGAAAACCGACCTGGCGACAATTCGATAATTGGCACCAACCTGGTCGCCAAGGCTGCTCCAGACGGGTACACCGTGGGCTTGCTGGCCAACCCAGGCATTGCCCCCGGGCCGCTGATGCGGGCCAGCATGCCCTACGACCCGATCAAGGACTTCACCCATCTGGTCCTTGTCAGCACGGCCCCCAATGGATTTGCCGTGCGGATGGACCATCCGGCGAAAAACCTGCAGCAGTTCATCGAGATGGCCAAAGCCAAGCCAGGGGTCATCAGTTACGGGACATCAGGTATCGGTTCCTCCGGATTCCTCACTGGCGAATTGCTCAAGGACAAAGCCAGAATCAATATCCTGCACGTGCCGTATACCAAGGGAAACGCTCCAATGAACACGGATTTGCTGGGAGGCCATATCGACGCCGAGTTTGACGGCATGTTGTCTGTGTCCGCGTTCGTGCTCGGTGGCCGGCTGCGTCTGTTGGCAGTGACTGGAGCGAAGCGGTCGGCGCTGTTTCCGGACGTTCCGACGATGAATGAAGTGGTGCCCGGCGTGACGGGCGAAGCGTGGAATGGCATAAGCGCTCCTGCACACCTTCCGCCGGCGATCGCAGACCGCTGGCAAGCCGAGATTGCCAAGGTGCTCGCCCTGCCCGATGTGCGCGCGCGCTTTCAGGATCTTGGGTCGACTCTGGTCAACCAAGGCCAGCGCGAATACTTGCTGCACATTGATCGCGAGAACGCAGTGAACGGTCCAATCATCAAGGCCGCAAACATTCGCCAGGAATGAGGTTGCCGCCTTTTGACAATTGCCTTCCAGGAGAAAGATAGCGCATGAAGATCGGTATCGTCGGTGCAGAAAACGGCCATACAACTGGCTTCGCCAAGGTGCTCAACGTCGACAAGAGCATTCGCGGCGCCCGCGTGACCCAGGTCTGGGGCGAGACTCGGGCCCTTGCCCGCAAGGCTGCGGCAGCCGGCGCAATTCCCCAGATCGTAGGAGCTCCCGAGGACCTCATAGGCCATGTCGATGGCGCGGTGGTCGACCATCGGCACGCAGGGCTGCATCTGCCAGCGGCGCGGCCATTGCTGGAAGCTGGAATTCCGCTCTTCATTGACAAGCCGTTTTGTTATCGCGTGGACGAAGGCCGTCGCTTCCTTGCAAGGGCCGCCGAGTTGCAAGTACCGGTATGCTCCTTTTCCGCAATGCACAAGCATGAATCGTTTCGCGCGCTGCAGCGGGATATGCGGCGGCTGGGAAGAATCCATGCCGTGGTCACCACGGGCGCCTGTGATATCAAGTCCAGGTGGGGAGGCATCTTCTTCTACGGTATTCATCAGGTTGACATGGCGCTGCGCCTGCTCGGATACCAGCCACGTACGGTCCAGGTCATCAGGGGCAAGGGCCGCAACCATGCGGCCATGCTCCGGTTTGACGATGGGGTTGTGGCGGTGATGAACCTGATCGGTGCAGGCGCGGCCCAATTTCATGTGAGTGTGATTGGCGAAAAAGGCCGTCTGGACCGCCCCGTCACCTATGACCAGAGCCCCTACCTGCGCGCAGTACAGGCGTTCACCACCATGTTCAAGAGTGGAAAAGGCCCTGAGACCGTGCAGAGCATGCTGGTGCCGATAGCAGTCCTGGAGGCGCTTGAAAAGTCCGTGGCAAGCGGGAAGACGGAGAAGGTCAAGCCTGTTTGATC
>JANNDB010000725.1:0-2363 GCA_031387285.1 Betaproteobacteria bacterium
GGTCGAGGTTGCGGTACAGCCACGCCTCCTGGGCCTGGCCGAGAACCTCCGCATCGCGCGCCGTGACGCCGGCGCAGGTCGTGGCCCAGGCGTCGTCGCACGGCTGGTTCGAGCGGAACTGGCGGGTGTCGAGGAAATTCAGGTCCAGCAGATCGCCCCACGAAGACTGGCGGTACAGCTGGATGTCGGAGCCGCGCGGGAAGGCCGAGCGGCGCAGCGGCATGTGCTCGTAATAGGCCTGGTACGCGGCGGCGCGGCGCGCGGCAAAGTCTTGCGGCGCGGACGGATCCCGCGCGCCACTGACACCCGCCTGCAGGCCGGCGTAGTCGTTTTGTACCTCGTGGTCGTCCCACACCATCAGCCACGGGCAGGCCTGGTGCATGGCCTGCAGGTAGTCATCACTCCTGTACTGGGCATAACGCTGGCGGTAATCGTCCAGCGTCAACACCCAGCCTCCCTGCGGCGCCCGGATCTTGCCGGACGTTCCCGGGTATTCATAGATGTAGTCACCCAGGAACAGCACTGCGTCGGGTTGTTCCTGGCGCATGTGGCGCCACGCCGCGAAATGGCCGTCTTCCCACTTCTGGCAGGAGGCATAGGCGACCCGGAAACTGGCCACCCGCGCGTCCGGCTGCGGCAGGGTACGCGTGCGGCCGACCGGGCTCACCGCATCCGCGACCATGAAGCGGTAGAAGTACCAGCGGTCAGATGCCAGGCCGTCCACCTCGGCATGCACGGAATGGGCAAACTCGGCGCTCGCCTGGGCCTGACCCTTGCGCACGATGCTGTGAAAGGCTTCGTCGTCGGCCACTTCCCAGCGTACCAGCGCATCCCCCAGGGCGGGGAGCAGCGCCGAACTTGCGGCCCCGACCAGCCGGGTCCAGAGCACCACCGAGTCGTGCGAGGGGGACCCGCTAGCCACACCGATGGCAAATGGATTGCCTGCAAAGCGCGCCTGACCCCAACTCGCCCGGGGCAGCCAGAGGCCGGCCGCGGCGGCGCAGGCCAGGGTTATGAGGCGGCGCCGGTCCGTCATGGGCGCTGCGCCCTGTCACGCACCAGCAGGAAGGCCACTATTGCGATATTCAAGAGGTTCCAGACTATGCCGTTGAGAAAGGCTGCATGGTAGGAGCCGGTCCAGTCGAAGATCGCACCCGACAACCAGCCGCCCAGCGCCATGCCCAGCATGGTAGCCATCAACACCGTACCCACGCGTGTACCCGCCTGGGCTGGCCCAAAATATTCCCGCACGATCAGCGCGTAACTCGGCACGATGCCGCCCTGGAACAAGCCGAACAAGCCCGACACCACATAGAGCGGCACCATGCCATCGAACGGCAGGAACAGCAACAGGGCGATTCCCTGCAGCACGGACCCCAGCATCAGCGTACGCAGGCCACCGATGTGGTCGGAAATCCAGCCCGAAAGCAGGCGGCTGGCGATGCCAGCAGCCATCATCAGCGACAGCATCTGCGCGCCACGAGCGGCGCCGATGCCCAGATCGGTGCAGTAGGCGACGATGTGGACCTGGGGCATGGACATCGCCACGCAGCAACTCACGCCGGCCACGCACAACAGGGCCTGCAGCATCGCCGGCGAGAGCCCGAGCGGGCGCAGCGGGTTTACCGGGGACGACGCCATTGCGGTCGCCGCCGCTGCACTGGATGCGGCAACCGGCGGGGGCAGTGGCAGTGGCGGCCTGCGGCGCAGGAGCAGCGCCAGCGCGGCCAGACTGATGCTGCAGAAAAGGCTCACGCCCAGAAAACTGTTGCGCCAGCCATACCCGTCGACAAAATACTGAAGCACCGGCGCCCAGACCACGCCAGCCAGGTAATTGCCGCTCATGCAGATGGCCACGGCGATGCCACGATGCCGGTTGAACCACAAGGAGGTGTCGGCGACCAGCGGCGCAAAGGTGGCCGATGTGCCCAGCAGGCCGATCAACACCGCATGCGCCAGCGTGAATTGCCACAGGTCGGTCGCCAGTCCGGCCGCTGCGTAGCCCAGTCCCAGCGCCACGGCGCCACCCAGAACCACCCACATCACGCCAAAGCGGTCGGCCAAGCGGCCCATCAACACGCCGCCGACACCAAAACCGATCAGCGTCACGGTGTAGGGGAAAGAAGCATCGGCGCGCGCGGTGCCGAACTCGCGCTGGATCGCAGGAAGCACCACGGAAGTGCCCCACATGCCAACACCACCTATCGTCATCACCAGCAAGGAGGCCAACAGACGCAGCCAGGCCTGGGGCGAATCGGTCCGGGCGGGGTGGGACTCGGTCATGCAGAGCGTATTGGAACCGATCTGCCCCGCCGCACGGACTGTCAGCGCGTCGCCTGATCTGCCAGTGCCTCCAGGCAGGC
>JANNDB010000744.1:0-9933 GCA_031387285.1 Betaproteobacteria bacterium
CCGCATTGCCGCTGTGAGCCGCGACGCCAGCCGCCTGGACGATGTGGAGGCCGCGGTGCGCATCGCCGCCGACACCACCACGCCCGAAGGTGCCGCAGGGGCCATCGCCGCCTGCCAGGAAGCGCTCGGCGCCGCGCCGACGCTGCTGGCGCACTGCGTGGGCAGCACGCTGATTGCACCGCTGCACCGGACCCGCACCGAAGCCTACCGCGAGGTGATGCGCGTCAATCTCGACAGCGCAGTCTTCATGCTGCAAGCCTGGATCGCAGGGCTCCAGGGCGGGCCGGGCACCGCGGTGTTCGCGAGTTCGGTGGTGGCGCGTATCGGTGTGGCGAATCACGAAGCCATTGCAGCGGCCAAGGGCGGCATTGAAGCCCTGGTGCGCAGTGCCGCGGCCACCTATGCGGCGCAGGGCCTGCGCATCAATGCCGTGGCCCCAGGCATGACCGAGACGCCGATGACCGCCGGCATGCTGAAAATGCCTGCCATGCGCGAGGGCGCCGGACGTCAGTACCCGCTGGGCGGCGTGCAGACGGCTGCACAGGTGGCCGACGTGATGGCCTGGCTTCTAGGCGCTGGCGCAGCCCGGCTGACCGGGCAGGTGATAGCGGTAGACGGTGGCTTCACGACCGTACGGCCGCTGGTGAAATAGCCTGACATGACCGCCGGGAGTTCCGAATGATCGACGACACCGGTGCCGAAGTACGAGGACCCTTGAGGGTGGACACGCCAGGCCCTTCGCCGGGGGCCCGCAGACTGGGCTTTGGCGGGCTGGTTCCCTTTGTGGGCCTGGCTGCCGCGCCTTGGCTGGGCTGGCCCGGAGCCTGGCCGACGGCAGGCATGGCACTGCTGGGCTACGGCGCGACCATCTCCAGCTTTCTGGGGGCAATCCATTGGGGCTTGGCCATGCGTGAGAGGCCCACTCAGCCCGGGCCGTCACTGCTGTGGGGCGTGGTCCCCAGCCTGCTGGCGTGGGTGGCGCTGCTGCTGGGCCCGGCACATGGGCTGTTGCTGATAACGGCGTTGCTCTGGGCCTGCTTTGCGGTGGACCGCGTGCTGTATTCGCGTTACGGCCTGCAGGCCTGGCTGCCCCTGCGATGGCAACTGACCGTGGTGGCCAGTATCAGTTGCCTGGTCGGGGCAGCGGCGGCCCGGCAGTAGGCGCCTGGCTTCCTGATGCGGTTCAGTATGCCCAGCGCGATGAACGAATCGAGCTCGTTGAACCCCAGGAAGGTCAGGATGGCGATGTGCATCACGCGGCCTTAGCCACGGCATCGCCATCCGGCCAGCGCACCGCGCCACGGTAGGCGTGCCAGCTGGCGTGGCCAAGCCAGGGGCCGATGACCAGCAGGCCCGCGCCCCACGGCCAGAGCGCGAGCATGACGAGCGCAGTGACCAGCAGGCCCCAGAACACCATCACGCCGGTATGGCGCGCCACCACCTGCAAGCTGGTGATGCCCGCCGATATGGCGTCGGCGCTGCGGTCCAGGATCATCGGGATAGACACCACGGTGGTCGAATAGACGATGGCTGCAAACACCGATCCGACCAGCGTGTACACCGCCACGAACTGCCAGTTCCTCGGATCGAACAAGGCTTGCAGGACCCCCGTGGTGGATGGCATGCCGGTGTTGAAGAACACCGCAAACACGACAAGCGAAGCGCGGCCCCACAGCAGTTCGAGCACGATCAGCACGAGCACCAGCATGGCCAGATTCGGCAGTTGCCTGTCCCAGCACATCAGCGACTCGGAAAAGACGACCGGCTCGCCCCGCTCGCGCCGGCGGCTCACGTCATACAGCCCCATCGCCAGAAACGGCCCCACCAGCAGGCAGCCCGAAGCGATGGACATCACGTACTCGGGTCGGGTGCGAAACACCAGTCCCAGGGTGAGTGCCATGGCCCAGAAGCACAAGCCGTAGAACGCCGCGACCGCCTTGTTCGACCACAGGTCGGACCATCCCAGACGCAGCCAGCGCAAGGGTGCACCAAAGCCCATTGCCGCAAACTCCTTGCGCGGCCCCTCGGGAGGCGGCGCAACATATGGCGCCGGCGCAGCTTCGGAACGGGGATCGGGCACTGGACTCGCCATGGCGCCGAGCGTAGCGCAGCGGCGCGCCGCTGGCCAGTCCCGCGGGCGTCAGTACGCCCGCCTGGCGTCAGCCCGTGTCTTGCCATTCGTAACGAAATCGCCATGCGCCGGTCACACAAATCACATGCAACCGCTCTACGATGGCCGCACCAGCCCACACGACGCGCTGCGCGACAGTCAGCCCTGCCAGCCGGCGTATCCGGCGCAGACCACCATCCGGGAGCGAATCCATGCCACCACCATCCTCTGCCCAAGCCCTCGTTGACGACGCCGGGCGTGTTGTGCCGGCCTTGCACAGAGCCCTTGCATGTTATGAATCTGCCGACGCTGACACGCGCACCCAGATGCTGACGGAACTGGTCAGCCAGGTGTATGAAACCGCCCCGCTGCCGGCGCGGCGCAGCCTGCTGGAGACGCTGCTGCGCCCGATGGGCGTGCTGGGCCTCGTCACTGTGGCAGGCGGCATCTTCGCGAGGCTGCGATTCGGCATGGGTCCGTACGAAGCCCCGTTGCGGCTGGAAGACGTGGTCCTCGTGCACACCAGCGACGTGGCGGCCCTGGTGGATCGGCTGCAGCAGGCGAGCAACACGGCCCTGTTGAGCCTCACCCAGGTCATCGCGGCATCTCCCATGCTGGCGAGCTCCGCCGCCGCATCGGTGCTGGTCGTGTTGCTGTTCAGGAAAAGTCGCGAACGGCGGGACGACGACTTCGACGCCTGAGGGCAGCAACCCCGTGTGGCCGTAGTCGCGCGGCTTGGCGTTAGACTGGGTTCGCCCCCCCAACTCCAACCTCAAGCCCGAGGAGCATGCATGTTCCCTGAATACCGCGACCTGATCACCCGGCTCAAGACAAGCGACGCGCATTTCCTGCGTGTGTTCGACCAGCACAATGCGCTCGACCAGCGGATCACCCGCATGGAGAGCCACATTGAACCCGGCACCTCGCTGCAGATCGAAAACCTCAAGAAAGAAAAGCTCGCACTCAAGGACGCCCTTTTCGCGATCCTGCGCAAGGCCGCGAACCAGGCCTGAAACCACCCCCCTGGCCGCAGGCGTCTGCCCGCACGCCCGCCAACCTGCTGACGTCCATCATGAACTCGTTGCGTTCGCTTCGCCCTTCCCTTTCCATTCTGCTGGGTGCCTCGGTGATGCTGAGTGTCGCCATGGGGCTGCGCCAGAGCCTGGGCATCTTCATGCCCATGGTCACGCGTGACACCGGCATCTCGGTGGCAGACTTCACCCTGGCTATCGCAGTGCAGAACCTGATCTGGGGCGTGCTGCAACCTGTCGTGGGCGCCTGGTCGGCGCGCCTGGGGCTCCGCCGGCTGATGGTGGGGGGCGCGCTGCTCTACGCGGCGGGCCTGGCGCTGCTGGCCTGCGCGGGCGGCTTTACCAGCATCATGCTGGGAGCCGGCATCGCCATCGGCGCAGCGCTGGCCTGTAACGGTAGCGCGTTGGCCCTGGCAGCCGCTTCGCGGTCCGTGCCGGAGGCCCTGCGCAGCGCCGTCCTGGGGATGGTATCGGCGGCCGGTTCCCTGGGCGCCATGCTGGCGGCACCGATAGGCCAGGCCCTGGCCAGTTCGTACGGCTGGCGCATGGGTGTCTGGGGTTTTGTAGTGTTGTCGCTGATCATGATTCCGGCTGCCTGGAATGCCGGCCGGGCCGACGCCATCACCCTGGTCCACAAACCCGGGCAGGGCGAGAACGCGCGGGCTGCACTGGGGGTGGCCATGCGCAACCCCTTGTTTGTGGTGCTGACGATCACCTTTTTCGTCTGTGGCATGCAGCTGGTCTTCCTTACCACGCACCTCCCCTCCTACCTTGCCATCTGTGGCCTGGACCCGATGCTCAGCGCCCAGGCGCTCGGGGTGATCGGCGCGTTCAACGTGCTGGGCAGTCTGTTCTTCGGCTGGGCCGGCGGTCACTGGAACAAGCTGGCGTTGCTGGGCGGCATTTACACGGTGCGCTCGTTGGCCCTGGCCTGGTACTTCATCACACCACCCACGCCCGCCAGCACCCTGGTGTTCGCGGCCATCATGGGTTTCCTGTGGCTGGGGGTCATGCCGCTGGTCACCGGGTGGATCGTCGAAACCTTCGGCATGCGCTGGCAGCCCATGCTCGGCGGCGTGGCTTTCGTCGGGCACCAGGTCGGCAGCTTTGTCGGGGCATATGGCGGCGGCGTCTTGTACGACATGTCGGGCTCCTACACCAGCGCCTGGCATGCCGGAGTGGCCATGGGTCTGGCAGCCGGCATCGTGCAGATCGTGTTCGCGCTGCTCAAACCCGGCGCACGTCCGCCCGCGCCGGTGACGACCTGAGAAGGGTCTCAGGCAGCGTTGCGCTCGACCAGTTGCAGCGCGCGCGGCAAAACCGGCATCTCGACGCCGTTGGCCCTGAACGTCGCGAGCACCGCCTGTGTGACGTCGCTGGAAACATCCCCGAAATCGGCCACGGAGGTCCAGGGCCGCACCGCCAGGCGTACCCCCGCGTCCGTCAGCGCCAGCACGCTGAGCACCGGTTGGGGCTTCTGTAGCACCTTGGGGTTGTCGGCCAGCAACACGCGCACCAGTTCAAGCGCACGCGCAATGTCGGTGTCATATGCCACCGCGACCACCACGTCGAGCTGGCGCAGGCGGCCAAAGTTGTGCAGGATCTCGCCGACGATCTTGCGGTTGGGAATGACGATGCGCGACTGGTCGGTGTGGCTCAGCACGGTATTGAAGAGGCGAATCTCTTCCACCACACCCTCCTCCCTGGCAATCGAGATGTATTCGCCCACCAGGAACGGCCGGGTGAAGATGATGGTCAGCCCCGCGGCCAGATTGCCCAGAATGCCCTGCATGGCCAGCGCCACACCGGCGCCTGCCAGACCCAGGCCGGCCAGCAGCGGCAGCAGCTCCACCCCCAGGTTCTGCAGCGCCATGATGGCAAACAAGGCCACCACCGCGAGGCGTACGATGCGGTTGAGCAGCATGCGCAGCGTCAGGTCCAGGCCGAGCTTGCCAAACATGCCATCGGTCATGCGGCTGACCCAGCGCGCGGCGTATACCCCAGCGGCCAGGATGAGCACGGCCACGAGCAGTTTGGGGCCGAACTGCATGGCCAAGTCGATCGCCGTACGTTGCACGTGTTCCAGCGCCTGCAGCTTGTCGTCCATCGCAAATCTCCTCTATTTGCCAGTTTACGTGCTGCGCGACCCCTGCCAGCACTGGTAGCATGGCAGCCATGATCCGCCACATCCTGCAGTCCGCCCTGGTAGCCGCATTGGTGCTGGGGGTCAGCAGCGGCGGCAGCCAGCCCGCCCCATCCGGCGAACGCGGCTTGCGCATGCTGGAGCGCTCCGGCGCTTCCATGCACGGACGGGTCATCGTCAAATACAAACCCGACTCTGCGCTGATGCGCAGCGCCGCTGCCGGGCACACACGCTACGGCCATCCGTTTCACGCAGCGGCGCTGTCGCAGCGCCTGGGCCTGCGTATCAGCGACGGCCGTGTGCTGGGTCCACGCACCCAGAGCCTGCACGCGGAGGGCGTCAGCTCGGCGCGGCTGGCGGCACAGCTGGCTACCGACCCGGAAGTGGAGTGGGCCGTACCCGATCAACGCCGCTATGTAAAGGCCCTCACCAACGACCCCTTTCTGGTCGACAACCAGGCCGTCATCACGCCCGCGGTCGGGCAGTGGTACCTGCGTGCGCCCGACGCAACTGCCGTATCGGCGATCAACGCCGTGGGAGCGTGGGACCGCACGACCGGCTCGCCGCTGGTCACCGTGGCGGTGATCGACACCGGCGTGCGCAACCATGTGGAGCTCGCGCCCAAGCTGCACCCGGGTTACGACTTCATCCATGACGACGCGGTCGCCAACGACGGGGGCGGCGGGCGCGATGCCGACGCCAGTGACCCCGGCGATTTCGAGTTGTCCACCAGTTGCGGCAATGGCATCGCCAGCGACAGCAGCTGGCACGGCACCCAGGTGGCCGGCATGTTTGGCGCCACCACCAACGACGGCGTCGGCATGGCCAGCGTCGGTCGCGACGTGATGGTCCTGCCGGTGCGCGTGCTGGGACGCTGTGGTGGCTTTGACTCGGACATCATCGCGGCGATGCGCTGGGCCGGCGGTCTGACGTCCGAAGTCGGCTTTGGCGCTTCGGTCAGCGTACCCAACACGCACCCGGCACAGGTCATCAACATGAGCCTGGGGTCTCCCGGCAGTTGTCCGGCCTCGTACCGCGACGCGATTGCCGAACTCAACCAGTTTGGCGTGAGCGTGGTGGTGGCGGCGGGCAACGAAAACGGGCTCGCCGTCAACACGCCTGCCAACTGCCCGGGGGCACTTGCCGTGGGTGGCCTGCGCCACACCGGGACCAAGGTGGGCTACTCCAGCATCGGGCCGCAAGTGGCCGTCGCCGCGCCGGCCGGCAACTGCGTCAACACGGTCGGCCCCTGTCTTTTCCCGCTGCTGACCACCACCAACAGCGGCAGCACTGTGGCGGCAGCCGACGCGTATAGCGACAGCACGAATCCCTCCATCGGCACCAGCTTTGCCGCGCCCCTGGTGGCGGGGACGGTCGGCCTGATGCTCTCCGCCAATCCCGGGATGAGCCCGGCCCATGTGCGCCAGGCCCTGCAGTCCAGTGCCACAGGCTTTGTGGCCACGGGCGCCGATCCGGGCGTCACCAGTTGCAGGGCGCCCGACAACCTCACCCAGATCGAGTGTTATTGCACCCGCAGCACCTGCGGCGCGGGAATGCTCAACGCGGCGCTGGCGGTGGTGCATGCCCTCAATCCCTTTGTCGCGATCACGCCCTCGAGCTCCGCACCGCCAGTGGGCACGGTGGTTGCCCTGAGCTCGGGCGGCAGCGCCGCACAGGCGGGCCGAAGCATCAGCAGCTACCTGTGGACCATCACGTCGGGCGCCAACCTGGCGCGCTTCAACGGGCCTACGAACGGCGCCAGCGCCAATCTGGAGGTGCTTGGTGCTGGAACCATCACCGTGCAACTGGCCATTACCGACAACACGATGGCCACCGGTATCGGCGATGTCAGTTTGGGCGCCACCGCGGCGGTTGTAGCGAGTTCCGGAGGCGGCGCCATCGATGGGGTCAGCCTGGCGGCCCTGTTCGGGATCGCCGGGGCGCTGTTGCTGGCCGGGCGCCGACCACGCCGTTGACGACTTGACTGCGCGGCGTTGCCGCTGCGCTCTTACCGATTACCTATACTTGAAAGCGGCTGTCCCACGCTTTCAAGGACGATTCATGACACGAACCCTGGCCGCGCGCGCCGCGCCCTATTGCATCCTCCAGACTGGCCTCGCTGCAGCACTGCTGCTGGGCTTGGCCCACGTACCGGCCCAGACCCTCGGCGGCGACGAGAAGGATGGCTTCATCAAGGTCGAAACCTCCGGCGGCACGGGCTGGGTCAAGTCCATCCTGATGCGCAAGCAGTAACGCGCTGCGTGTCAGGCGCACCGGTGTCGAAAATGGGTGAGGACACTTCGACCCTGGAGCGCGCCGAGGCAGCGCTGCGTGCACGCCGGCTGGTACAGATCTCAAGCCTGACGATCGCCGGGCTGGCGATCGTCACGGTGCGCGCCCTGACGTACCAGCATTGGGTGGAAGTCGCTGCGCTCGCCGTGGGCATCGTCACCATGCTGCTGTGCCAACTGATGAACC
The DNA here is from genome assembly GCA_031387285.1 of Betaproteobacteria bacterium. Taxonomy (GTDB): domain Bacteria; phylum Pseudomonadota; class Gammaproteobacteria; order Burkholderiales; family Burkholderiaceae_C; genus CAISIP01. The sequence goes on from JANNDB010000744.1 coordinate 7,763, forward strand.
GGCGCGGCGCGACCGAGGCTGCCAACCTGCTCCTGGTGGTGGCACTCAGCACGATGGTCGCGCTCCTGTTGTGGAACGGCGAGGGCCTGCGCGACTCGGCCTTGCTGACCTTTCCTGCCGTATTGATCTCCGCCGGCCTGCTGACCCGGCCGCGCCATGTGGTGCGGCTGGCCGTGGCCATGTTGCTGGTCGTGCTGGCCATCGCCGCGGCTACCGGCGCCGGCTGGCGCCAGGACCGTGTGCCGGACAACCTGTTTGACCGCGCCGTCGATGTGCTCATCATCCTGATGATCAGCGGCTTTGCCGTCTGGGTCATGGTCGGCGACCTGCACCGGGTGCTGGCGCGGCTCAAGGTCGAACTCGAGCGCTACCGGAAATCCCAGGAGAACCTGACCTACCTGTCGCTGCACGACTCGCTCACCCAGTTGCCCAACCGCATCCTGGGGCGCAGCAAAATCGAGCAGGCCATAGCCAATGCACAGCGCAATGGCGGCCATGTGGCCCTGCTGTTTGTCGATCTGGACAACTTCAAGGCGATCAACGACTCGCTGGGCCACACTGCGGGTGACGATTTTCTGAAGCAAGTGGCGCAACGGCTGGTCGAAGCAGTGCGCCAGACCGACGTGGTCAGCCGCCAGGGCGGCGACGAGTTCCTTATCGGGATCACCGACGCAGCCCAGGGCGATGCCATCTCCACCGTGGCCGGCAAGATCCTCCAGCGCGTCAGCGAGCCCATCGCCGTGCATGGCACGGAGATTTCCAGTTCGTGTTCGATCGGCGTTGCGGTCTACCCGCAAAACGGCGCGGACTTCGAGACCCTGCTGCGCCACGCCGACATCAGCGTCTACCACGCCAAGGACGCCGGGCGCAATCTGTTCCGCTTTTACGACGAATCGATGAATACCCGCATGCAGGAGAACCTGCTGCTGATCGCCGGCCTGCGCGCCGCCGTCGCACAGAACGAATTCGTGCTGCACTACCAGCCCATCGTCGACCTGCATAGCGGGACGGTGCTCGGGGTTGAAGCACTGATCCGCTGGCAACGACCGCAGCACGGCCTTGTAGCGCCGGGGGACTTCATCGCAGCGGCAGAGAAATCCGGGCTGATTGTCGATATCGGCGCCTGGGTCATCCAGGAGGCCTGCCGGCAAGCCATGGAATGGCAGCGCGCCGGTCACCCGCCCTTTGTCATCGCGGTGAACCTCTCCCCCGTGCAGTTCGCGCGTGGTAATGTGGAGGCGATCCTGGCGCAGGCGCTGGCCGGGTCCGGGCTGTCGCCACAGCACCTGGAACTGGAACTGACCGAATCCACCCTGATTCAGGACTCCGAGAAATTCATCCTGTCGCTGCAAAAGCTCAAGGCGCTGGGCGTGCGCATCTCGATCGACGACTTCGGCACCGGATACTCCAACCTGTCCTACCTGCAGCGCTTCTCCATCGACAAGCTCAAGATCGACCAGTCCTTTGTGCGGCGCCTTCTGCAAGGTCCGCAGGAGCTGGCCATCGTATCGGCCATCATCCAGATTGCGCGCAGCCTGAACCTCACCACCACCGCCGAAGGCATAGAAGACCAGGCCACGCGCGACAAGCTGGCTGAGATCGGCTGCCAGCAGGGCCAGGGCTACCTCTACGCGCGGCCCCTGCCAGCCGCGGAATTTGCCTGCCGGTTCCTGGTGCCGCACACGGCGCCGGGAAACTGAACCATGCCGGCCTGGTTCGACTCCATGCGCGCCGGCAACAGCCGCGAGAAAGACCGCCTGCGCCACGAGATCGGGCAGATCCGCGGTGGCATCGCGGTGCTCATGAAACAGCGCAATGGTGGCAGGTGGACGGCGCAGGACAGGCAGGACATCCGCCTTGTGCTGCGGCGTATTTCTTCGGTGAGCCCTTACCTGGTGATATGGCTGCTGCCCGGCTCGCTGTTGCTGCTGCCGTTTCTGGCGTGGCATCTGGACAACCGGCGCAAGCGGCGGGTGGAGGATGTGCGTCCGGGCTGAGCGCGCGCTGAAGTGACCCTTTTTTGGTGGCTAATTCCAATAAGCTTTCAAGATGATCTTAATTGTGGGAAACTTCGGGTTTCAATATTCCCCGGAGTCCTACCCATGGCAAGACCACGTCGAGTTGATATGGAGTTGGTGACACAAGCCCAAGTCGTCGCAGCGCAAGCGGCC
>JANNDB010000781.1:0-2273 GCA_031387285.1 Betaproteobacteria bacterium
CGCGGTTGGTCCGGTGGACACCTACGTGAGTCCGGTGCCGTATCTGGACACACCGGAGCAATCGGCGCAACGAGCGCGGGCTTTTGTTGAACAGGGCTTCAAGGCGGTCAAGCTCAAGATCGGCCGCGGCGTGGGCCCCGACATGGCCCACGCCGCGGCCGATCTTGAGCTTCACCGCCCTGAAGCCCTGTTCGACAAATGCCCGTGCTCGTTGCGCCGATTGCTCCGGTGTGTCCAGATACGGCACCGGACTCACGTAGGTGTCCACCGGACCGACCGCGCCGCCAAGGTACTCCGCCAGCGGCTTGTCTGCCTGTCTGGCCAGCAGGTCCCACAGGGCGATATCGATGCCACTCAACGCTTCCATGGAGGGGCCGCGCGAATGCCCGAGCGCAACAAAAAACGCGTACAGCGGCGCCAGCATGTCCGCCGGTGTGCCCACCTTTTGCCCCAGCAACGCGGGAGCCAGCACGTCCTCCACCAGGCTCGATGTGGGTTGGGAGTGTGGCAAACCAAAGGCTTCGCCCACGCCGATGTGCCCGCTGTCGCTCTGAATCGTGATGATGGTCGCGTGTTGGCCCGTACGCGGAATCAACCGGAAATGATTGGCTGGCGCCAGCATGGAAGGGGGCACCTTGTCCGCGCCCCCGTACAGGCGCTCGAACGAGGCGTACAAGGGAAAGGCCCGGATGGACGTGATTTTCATGAAAATTCCAGGATTCGAAAATAAATAATAATTTATAAAAAATAATTTGTCAAAATGAATGAAGGCTGGGTCCGTCGCCTCGGTGAGTCGGCAGGGAGCGAGTTGAGGCGACGCCAGCTTGCGCGGCTAGCGGCGGCGGCTTCCTGCACTGCTTGCCGAACAAGGCATGATTTGTATTGACAAAAGCTACACGCGCGGCTAGTCTGTGTGTATTCATTGTGTATGCAATCACTGGAGAAAACCATGCGCGACGCCGCCATCAACCTGCGGGCCTTGCCCGAGCAGCGAGACTTGATTGATCACGCTGCAACCCTGCTGGGCAAGAACCGTTCAGACTTCATGCTTGAGGCCGCCTGCGACAAAGCGCAGGCGGTCGTACTTGATCAGGTGTTCTTCAGCCTGAACGCCGACAAGTTCCAACAATTCACGGCAATGCTCGACGCGCCGCCCAGCCGCAATCCAGGGCTTGAGCGCCTCATGGCGGTGACGGCGCCCTGGGTCACAGCTAAGGCATGAGCGCCGCCGGGCCGCTCCCAAGGCGCTCGCACCGCAGTGCGCAGCACGGAGGCATTCTGACGAGCTTGCAACTCAACGCGCCTCAACCGCTGGTGGCCACCCACGTTTCGGATGGATTCGAGTGCGGTGAGGCCGTTCTCGACGAGTGGCTCAAGCGCCGCGCAATGGCCAACCAATTGAGCGGAGCCAGCCGCACGTTTGTCGTGGCGGAGCAGGATGGCCGTGTCTACGGCTACTACGCCATGGCTGCGGGCGCGGTCTCGCACCTGATGGCGACCAGCTCGGTGCGCAGAAACATGCCCGATCCAGTTCCGGTGTTGGTGCTGGCTCGGCTGGCGGTTCATCGTCGCGCTCAGGGCGTCAAGCTTGGCGCATCCCTGTTGCAAGACGCCGTCAACCGGGCTGTGGTGGTTTCGCAGAACGCCGGTGTCCGGGCGTTGCTGGTGCATGCGCTGCACGACCGCGCCAAGGCGTTCTACGAACACTATGGTTTTCAGTCGTCGACATTGCATCCGATGACACTGATGCTGAGATTGAATACCGGCAAGCCATGAGCACCCGCTCTTGGCTTCCGAGGTGCTTGGCGTGTCGCCTACCCTGACAGCCTGTCAATAACTAGCCTGGCCATCACAACCCGACGGCGCGGCCAAGATACGCGCGGTGATGGCGACACGGTGGCCTCATCTGATCACCTCGGTCGCACGATTCAACATCGACTGCGGCAGCACGATACCCAGCTGCTTGGCGGTCTTCAGGTTGAGCACCATCTTGAAGACAGTCGGCTGTTCGATCGGCAGGTCGCCGGGCTTGGCGCCCTTGAGGATCCGGTCCATATAAGAGGCCGAGCGCCGGATGGCCGCAGAGGCATCGTGGCCATAACTGAACAGACCACCCCGCCCTGGGATCGACTCCATGACGCCGGCGGCTGGCCAGCGCTGCGCCAGCGCAAGCGGGATGATGGTGGACATGTGGCCGTTGAGCCAAGTGGAAGGCATGATCACCAAGGCCTGCACGTTGGCCTTCGCCAATTGCACCAAAGCCGGCTCGATGT
>JANNDB010000787.1:0-4532 GCA_031387285.1 Betaproteobacteria bacterium
ACCCGGCGCAGATCTTCCACGGCGACTGCGTGGATGCAGTGGGCCGCGCGGCACAGAAGCTGGGGTACTCCAACATGCCCGCCGTATCGGGCGCAGGCCACGACGCGGTGTACATGGCCCAGCTGGCACCCGCCGGCATGATCTTCATCCCCTGCAAGGACGGCATCAGCCACAACGAAATCGAAGACGCCAAGCCGGAACACATCACTGCCGGCTGCAACGTGCTGCTGCACGCCATGCTTGAGCGCGCCGGAACCTGAGCAACTTTTTTCACACCCACCACGGAGATCATTTCCACATGCAAGCACTTCATCGCCGCCACCTCATGGCCCTGGCCGCCGCCTTTGCGGTTGCCCAACCCGGCGTCACCCTGGCCCAGGCCAAACTCAAGGTCGCAGGTATCTACACCGTCCCGTTCGAGCAGCAATGGGCGGGCAGGCTGCACCAGGCGCTGAAGGCTGCCGAGGCGCGCGGCGATATCGAATACAAGGCCAGCGAGAACGTCGCCAATGCCGACTACGAACGCGTGATGCGTGAATACGCCACCGGCGGCAGCATGCTGATCGTGGGCGAGGCCTTCGGCGTCGAGGCGGCAGCGCGCAAGGTGGCCAAGGACTTTCCCAAGGTCTCTTTCCTGATGGGTTCCTCGGGCAAACCGCAGGCGCCCAACTTCAGCGTCTTCGACAACTACATCCAGGAGCCGGCCTATCTGAGCGGCATGATTGCCGGCGGCATGACCAAGAGCAACAAGATCGGCATGGTCGGGGGTTTCCCGATTCCTGAAGTCAATCGCCTGATGAACGCCTTCATGGCTGGCGCGAAGGAAGTCAACCCCAAAGTCGAGTTCAGCGTGAGCTTCATCAACAGCTGGTTCGATCCGCCCAAGGCCAAGGAAGCCGCTTTTGCGATGATCGACAAGGGTGCCGACGTGATGTATGCCGAACGTTTCGGCGTCAGTGATGCGGCCAAGGAAAAAGGCAAGCTGGCCATTGGCAACGTGATCAACACGCAGGACAAGTACCCGGACACCGTGGTCTCTTCGGCGTTGTGGCACTTCGAGCCGTCGGCCGACCGGGCGATCAAAATGGCCAAGGACGGCAAGTTCGCCGCCGAGGACTACGGCCAGTATTCCATGATGAAGCACAAGGGATCGTCGCTGGCGCCACTGGGCACTTTCGAAAAGAAGATACCGGCCGAGGTCGTTGCCAAGATGCGCGCCAAGGAAAAGGCCATCGTCGAGGGCAAGTTCACCGTCAAGGTCGACGACAACCAGCCCAAGTCCGGCGCCAAGTAGGCTTGGCCCATCCCCGCATGAAAGACACCCCGGCGCTGGGGTGTCTTTTTTTTGAGCAAACCACGTGACCAACACCGTCTTGCAGCTGCGTGGCATTACCAGGCGCTTCGGCCCGCTGGTGGCCAACGACGACATCAGCCTGGCGCTGGGCGCAGGCGAAGTGCTGGCGCTGCTGGGCGAGAACGGCGCCGGCAAATCGACCCTGGTGTCCATCCTCTTTGGCCACTACGTCGCCGACGCGGGATCCATCGAGGTGTTCGGCAAACCCTTGCCGCCGGGTGACCCGCGCGCGGCGCTGGCCGCCGGCGTGGGCATGGTGCACCAGCATTTCACGCTGGCCGACAACCTGAGCGTGCAGGACAACATCATGATGGGCTCCGAGCCGCTTTGGCAGCCCTTCACGCGGCGCAAGGCCGCGCGCGAGCGGCTCGCGGCCGTTGCACAACGCTTCGGATTGGCGGTTGATGCGCAGGCGCGCGTGGGCAACCTGTCCGTGGGCGAGCGCCAGCGGGTGGAGATTCTCAAGGCGCTGTACCGGGGTGCGCGCATCCTGATCCTGGACGAGCCGACCGCGGTGCTGACCCCGCAGGAGAGTGAAGCGCTGTTTGCGGTGCTCGCGCAGATGGTGGCCAAAGGCCTGTCCATCATCTTCATCAGCCACAAGCTGGCCGAGGTGCTGCGCGTGTCGCACCGTGTAGCCGTTCTGCGCGCGGGGCGTCTGGTGGCGCAGGCTGCGGCCGCCGACACCACGCAGGCCCAGCTGGCGCAATGGATGGTGGGCCACGCCATCGAGGCCCCGCAGCGGCATGAGGCCGGCGCCCCGGGCGCGGTGGTTTGCGCGCTGCAGGCGGTGAGCACGCCCCCCGCGCGCGAATGCCTGCGCCAGGTCTCGCTCGGGCTGCGCGCGGGAGAGATTGTTGCGGTGGCCGGTGTATCCGGCAACGGGCAGGTAGCCCTGGCTGAACTGCTTTGCGGGATGCGCAAGCCCAGTAGCGGCAGCATTACCCTGCTGGGCAAACCCTGGCCCGCGCAACCGCAACAGTTGGTGATGCAGGGCGTGGCCCGCATTCCGGAGGACCGGCACGGTGTCGGCGTGGTGGGTGACCTGCCAGTCTGGGAAAACGCGGTATCCGAGCGGCTGCGCAGCCCGGTGTTTTCGCGTGCTTCCTGGGTGCGAAGGCGCGCCGCCCAGGCCTACGCACAGCGCGTGCTGCAGGCCTTTGACGTACGCGGCGCCGGACCGGCCGCGCCTGCGCGCGCGCTGTCAGGTGGCAATATGCAAAAGCTCATCCTGGGCCGTGCCCTGCTCCACCCGCTCAGCACCGAATCAGCCGCTGTTACGCCGCGCCTCATCGTTGCGCACCAGCCCACCTGGGGGCTGGACATCGGCGCTGTCGCCTACGTGCAAAGCCAGTTGATCCGGGCGCGCGACGCGGGAGCCGCCGTACTGCTCATCTCGGACGATCTGGACGAAGTGATGACGCTGGGTGACCGCGTGGCCGTGATGCATGCCGGCCACCTCAGCCCGGCGCGCCCCGCCGCGGACTGGACGCGCGAGTCGATTGGCCTGGCGATGGCCGGGGCGGCATGATGCCCGCACCCTCTGGTTGCAGCAGCGGAGCAACACCGTGAGGCTGGACAAGCGCAGCTCGACCTCGGTCTGGGCGATGGTGTGGGCGCCCATTGGCGCCATCGCTTTCACGCTGCTGGTGAGTGCCCTGCTGGTGCTGTGGGCGGGTGCGCCGGTCGGCCGTACCTATGCCCTGCTCGCGCAGGGCGCCTTTGGCTCCGTATTTGCCATCAGCGAGACCCTTACGCGCGCCATTCCCCTCATGCTGACCGGGCTCGCGGCCACGGTGGCGTTCAAGGCGCGCCTGTTCAACATCGGCGCCGAGGGCCAGCTCTATGCAGGGGCTCTCGCGGCCGTTGCGGTGGGCGGCATGCATGGCGGCAGCGGCTTCGACCTGCCCTTGCCGCTGCTGTTCGTGCTGATGATGCTGGCTGCCGCGCTGGCGGGCGCCCTGCTGCTGCTCGGCCCGGCGCTGCTCAAGGCGCGGCTGGGCGTGGACGAAGTGGTCACCACGTTGTTGTTGAACTTCATCGTGCTGCTGCTGGTGTCGCTCATGCTGGACGGCCCGATGAAAGACCCCACCGCCATGGGCTGGCCGCAAAGCGTGGCGCTGCAAGGCGAGCTGGAGTTGGCCAAGCTGATTCCCCAGACCCGTGTCCACACCGGCCTGGTGTGGGGCTGCGCCCTCGCCGTCAGTCTGTGGGCGCTGCTGAAGTATTCGGTGCTGGGTTTCGACATCCGCGCGGTTGGCGCCAATGCCCGTGCGGCCGCCTTCGCCGGAGTGCCGGTCACGCGCACGGTGGTACTCGTGGCCTTGTTGTCCGGTGCCCTGGCCGGGCTGGCCGGCGCCATCGAAGTCGCGGGCCGCACCAGCTACGTCACGCTGGACATGTCGCCGGGTTACGGCTACAGCGGCATCGTGATCGCCATGCTGGCCGCCTTGCACCCGCTGGGCGTGATCGCCGCCAGCGTGTTTGTGGCCGGTGTGCTGGTGGGCGCCGACAGCATGAGCCGTGCCATCGGTGTGCCGACCTACATCGCCGACGTGATCGTCGCCGCATCCTTGTTGGCCGTGCTGGTGGCCACCCTGCTTACCCAGTACCGGGTGCGCCTGAAATGAGCGAGTTCATTGACATCCTGGCCAACCAGGCGTTCTGGGTTGCGGTGCTGCGCATTGCGACGCCACTGATCCTGGGCACCCTGGGTGTGCTGTTGTGCGAACGCGCCGGCGTGCTCAACCTGGGCATCGAAGGCATCATGGTGGCCGGCGCCTTCGCGGGCTGGCTCGCGGTGTATTCCGGCGCACCACTGTGGGCCGGGGTCGTCGCCGCTGCGGCGGTCGGCGCGCTGTTCGGCCTGCTGCATGCGGCGCTGACGGTGGGTCTGGCGCTGTCGCAGCATGTGTCGGGACTGGGTGTCACCCTGCTGGCCACCTCACTGAGTTATTTTGGCTACCGCGTGAGCTTCCCCAAGGTAACGACGCCCCCCACGATCACCCCGTTCGCGGAGATGGGCTGGATCGGCCTTCCGGTTCTGGCCCAGCAGACCTCGCTCACCTTGCTGGCGCTGCTGCTCGTGCCGGCCGTCGCCTATCTGCTGTACCGCACCCCGCTGGGCTTGGCGCGGCGCATGGTGGGCGAGAACCCGCGGGCGGCAGAAGGCCAGGGC
>JANNDB010000837.1:0-7071 GCA_031387285.1 Betaproteobacteria bacterium
AGTTTTCTGCCCGCTCGCTGCAGCTCGCCAATCGCATGGTGATGGCGCCCCTGACGCGCAGTCGTGCAACGCCGCAGCACACGCCGAACGCGCTGATGGCCACCTACTACGGTCAACGGGCGAGCGCCGGTCTGATCATCACGGAGGGTACTTCTCCCAGCGCCAATGGGCTGGGATACCCGCGCATCCCCGGCCTGTATGCCGCCACCCAGGTTGACGCCTGGAAGGCCACGACATCGGCGGTGCACGACAGCGGTGGCAAGATATTTGTGCAGTTGATGCATTGTGGCCGGGTGGCGCATGTGGCCAACCTGCCGGCCGGAGCCGAGGTACTTGGCCCGGGCAACGCCCCGTGCCCGGGCGAGATGTTCACCGACACGCTGGGCATGCAGCCGCACAGCACCCCGCGCGAGATGACCGATGTCGACATTGCCCGAGCCGTGCAGGAATATGCGACGTCCGCGCGGCTGGCCGTGGAGGCGGGCTTCGACGGTGTCGAATTACATGGCGCCAACGGTTACCTGATTGAGCAGTTTCTGAACCCGCTTGTCAACTTGCGCACCGACGGGCACGGCGGCAGTATCGAAGGCCGGAACCGGCTGGCGCTGGAAGTCGCGCGCGCCACGGTCTCGGCGATCGGCCGCGACCGGGTCGGCATCCGGCTTTCGCCCTACGGTGTGTTCAATGGCACCGGCGAGTTTCCCGAAGTGCAGGCGCAGTACCTGGTGCTGGTCAAGTCGCTTTCCTCGCTGGGCCTGATGTACATCCACCTGGTCGACCACTCGGCAATGGGCGCGCCGCCGGTGCCCGCAGATTTCAAACTCAAGCTGCGCGCTGAGTTTGACGGCCTGTTCATCCTCTCCGGGGGCTTCGACCACGCCAGTGCGGAAAAGGCCTTGCAGGACAAACGCGGCGACCTGGTCGCCTTCGGACGCCCGTTCCTGGCGAACCCGGATCTGGTGGCGCGCATGCGCAAAGATTCCCCGCTCAACGCCCCCGACATGGCGACCTTCTACGTGCCCGGCGCAAAGGGCTACACCGACTACCCGGCTCTCGCGGGCTGATCGCGGAGTCTGCGGACGATTCCGACTGCTGCCCCGCCAGCTGGGCCGGAAGGGGTGCCTATCGAACGAATGGTGCCTGTGCTGTGTGTGATGACCCGCACAGAGAGTGATCAGGGCAGGTTCAACCAGAGCTCGTTGCGGCGCAGGAACCAGGGTGTCCAAGGTGCGTTGTAACGAGCCACCACCGGCTCGCCGGCCCAGGTGAGCTTGGCGGCCTGCAGTGCTGCGCCAAGCTGCTCGAAATGCTTGTCGTCGTTGCCCTGTGACCATAGGCCCGAGTAACGGATCGCAGCCAGTGTGTGGCCAGCCACCTCGCGCAGCTTCACGCGCTCGTCGACTGGCTCGGGCGCTGCGGCCAGCGTGACTCCCGTGGGCAGGACGAAGCGCACCAACGTGCCGCCGTCGGCAGCGCTTTGCGTCACTGGCTCGGTCATTGCGAACTTCTTCGGGCTGGTCTGCGTCACCGGCGCTGTCATCGCGAACTTGCACTCGCCCCTGTTCTTGCCAAAGATATAACCGGCCAAGATCGGGAAGGCCTGGTTGCCGGCCTCGGCCGCCGGGCCGGTGATGAGCACCTCTGCCACCACATAGGCTGCATAACGCCTGATCTCGACGTTATTGCCGAGCTTTTGCAGCACTTCGTAGGCTGGCTCTTCGATGGCGTGGCTCACGGCCGGCACCAGCAGCAGGGCCAGGACGCACCCGAGTTTATGCAGAGACCGGGTTTGTGACATGAGTTACCTTGAGATCGTTGTGACATGGCCCCATTGCGGGCCTTGTGGACGCCGGCGTCTGTGCGTTACAGCACTGACATTGGCGCGTGTCCCACAAGCACCGCCTGGTGTCGGAGCCGCCGGTCAGATGGTGGGTGCACGCGTAGCGATGTTCCGAGCGTTGACGCACACGGGATGGCGGACCGCTACGTTGGCAAACGCACAGACCGGTATCAAGTACCTGGGCAGTATCGGACATGTTTCCTTTGGCGCTCCGGTTGCCCGTATCCCGACGACGCGGGCCACAAGGGCTTTTGGCAACTGAACGAAGAGGTTTACCGATGAAAATCACGCCCCAGACCCGTCCGGAACTTATCCATGTGGCTGCGCTGATCGTAGACATCCCCATTGCCATGCCAATCGCCACGCCGGCGTTATGAGGACCTTAGTGTTGGGTGCGGGTTTCACCATAAAAGGCGCAACCCGACCCGCGCCAGGCTCACGCCCGTGAAGAGACACCTCGCCTCCTACGCCGGCACCATGATCGTGATGGTGGGCCTGGACCTGCTGTGGCTTGGCGTCATCGCCAAGCCGCTGTACCAGCAAGGCATAGGTCACCTGATGGCCGACAAGCCCAATGTGCTCGCGGCGGTGTTGTTTTACGCGCTGTTCGGGCTCGGGCTGGTGGTGTTTTCGGTGCTGCCATCGGGGCCGGCGCCGGGCTGGGGCAAGACCGTGACGATGGCGGCGCTGTTCGGCTTCTTTGCCTACGCCACCTATGACCTCACGAACCTGGCGACGCTCAAGCAGTGGCCCATTGGCTTGTCGCTGCTGGACATCACTTGGGGAACCTTCGTAAGTGCGGCCGCCGCCGCCGGTGGAAAGGCGATGATGGACTGGGCGGCACCGTTGTAGGAGCCTGCTTCTCCCAATGCAATTGCCATGCATGTGCGCTAGCGCCACCGCCTGACCTGCGACGGTGGCCTGCTTTCACGGCGCCCACAGAGGCCGGCTCCGGCAGCGTCCTACCTCCCGGCGTGCCGTTGCAGCAGGTCGAACGTGCTGGCGTGGAGCAGCCTGGCAATCTCCGCTGGAGCGCGTTGTTCCAGCGTTTCGTTGATCACCTCGACGTTGACCGGTGCCGATGCCGGCAGCAGTTGCAGGAACGCTGCGAGGTCGAACCTACCCTCGCCGCAGGGCAGTCGATAACGCAGGCAATCGTCGATGTAGTCGGGGATCGTGGGCTGCATCGGCCCGTCGTTGATCTGAACCATGAACACGCGCGCGGGGTCGATGCCGGCCAGCGAAGCCAGCCCGCCACCACGAAACACATGCCAGCTGTCGACGCAAAAGCCCAGGTTCGGCATGCCCCCCGCCAGGTCGATCAGGCGCTGCGCCGCAGGTGCGTCCGGCACAGCGGTGGGCGGCAGGAACTCGATCGCAAGCTGGGTGCCGGCCAGCCGCGCCGATACCTGTCCCAGCCATCGGGCGGCGGCCTGGAAATCGATCGCCATGGCGTCCAGTGGCGGCGTCACCTGGACCCGCGGCGCGTCGAAGGCGCGGACCATGTCGCAGACCGCCTCCAGCAGGTCGTCGCGCAGCAAACGCAGCGGTTCGATCTCGCTCACCCGGATGCCATGTGACTTCAGCAGCGCCTGAACGCGCGGGGCATCCCAGCCGTCCCGTTGCATCTCCTGCCAGCGGTCGGCACGCAACGAGATACCGGCAAAGCCGGCAGCGGCGGCGGCGCTCACGCGTTCAGGCAGCGTGGCGTGGCGCATGCTCATGAAGCCGAGGTTGATTTCGCGCTCATGCATGACCGATTGCTCCAGATGGCCGCAAGAATTCAGGAGCCGGGGGTGGCCGGGTGCGGCAGCAGTCCGATCAAGGTCTGGGTGAATCCACCATCCACGTCGATGATCTGTCCGGACACATAGGACGCGTCGTCCGACAGCAGGAATGCCACCACGGTGCCGATGTTCGCCGGGGCGCCGATACGCCGCAGCGGCATCATCATGCGCCGCTTCTCGTACAGCTCGGGCACGGCGTAGACCGCCTCGGCCATCGCGGTGCGGATCAACCCGGGCGCCACGGCATTGACGCGAACACCCAGCGGTCCCCATTCAGCCGCCGCCTGCTTGGTGAATGCCGACACGCCGGCCTTGGACATGGAGTAGAACCCGCCGCCGATCTGCGGGTTCTGCGCGGCGATCGAGGAGAGGTTGACGACGGCGCCGCCGGACCTTTCAAGCCAGGGCAATGCCGCTTGCGACAGGCGGATCATCGCCTTGAGGTTGACCTCGTACACCGTGTCCAGATCCGACACCGAGGTCTCGGCCAGGTGCGAGCGGCGGATGATGCCGGCGTTGTTGACCAGCGCATGCAAGGCACCCGTCACCGACGCCGCCTGTTGCACCAGCGCTGCAGGATCCAAGCGGATGTCGCCCGCCAGAGCCGTGCCGTTGACTTCCCTGGCCACTCTTGCCGCGGCATCGGCATCGATGTCGTTCACCAGCACGTGCCAGCCACGCTGCGCCAGAACCTGCGCGATGCCTTCGCCGATGCCGGCCCCGCCGCCGGTGAGCAATACGGACTTCCTGTTCATGCCTGCCTCCTGTTGGTCGGCTTCTTGCTGTGCTATCTTGTGCGGGCGCAGCCGATTCTCGCCATTTGCAGACATCTCCCGCCGCAAGCGAGGGTAGCGCATTTGCCAGCCGATCTGTCCATCGCCAGCAAGCCGGAGTCATCGCCGTGAGTGTTGCCTATCCCAGGTTGTTTTCGCCGTTGCACATCGGGCGCGCGGAGATCCGCAACCGCATCGTCTTTGCCGGCCACGGATCGCGCTTCGTGGACTGGCACAGCTTCCACCTCAATGACCGGCAGGCGCACTACCTGGCCGAGCGTGCCCGCGGCGGCGTCGGCATGATTATCCAGGGGTCGTCCATGGTGCACCCCACCGGGCTCGCGGCCGCGGGTGTGAACGAAGTCTGGTCGGATGCATCGATCCCGTCCTACGCCCATGTCGCCAGCGCCGTGCATGAAGGCGGCGCGAAGATCTTCGGCCAGCTCTCGCACCTGGGTCGGCAGGGTCATGGATTCGCCGCGCACCGTGAGTTGTGGGCGCCGTCGGCGGTTGCCGATCCGGCCAGCCGCATCGTGCCGCACGCCATGGACCGGCGTGACATCGAGGAACTGGTGGCCTGTTACCGCAGCGCTGCGCGGCGCCTGGCCAGCGCCGGCTTCGACGGGCTGGAGGTGTACCTCGCCCACGGCTACCTGCTGGCGGAGTTCCTGTCGCCGTTCAGCAATACGCGCGCCGACGAGTATGGCGGCTCGCTGGAGAACCGCTGCCGGTTGCCGCTGCGCGTGCTCGAGGCCGTGCGCGGCGAAGTACCCGGTCTGCCGGTGGGCATCCGCGTCAGCGCCGACGAGTTCGTGCCCGGCGGCATCGACCCCGAGCAGTGCAACGCGATCCTGGACTTCTTGCTGGAGCGCATTTCGGTCGACTACATCAGCGTCAGCCAGTCCAACTATGCGTCGATCGACCGCATGATTCCCGACATGAGTTTTCCGCGCGCGCCGTTTGCACACTACGCGAAACATGTGCGCCAGGTGGCGCGTGGCATACCGGTGCTGGCCGTGGCGCGGCTGGTCACGCCGGAGCAATGCGAGGCCCTGCTGGAAGATCAGTCGGCCGATGCCGTGTGCCTGGTGCGCCCGCTCATTGCCGACCCTGAGCTGCCCAACAAGGCACGCGAAGGCCGTCGCGACGACATCCGCGAATGCATTTCCTGCAATGTCGGTTGTCGCGGCGGCCCGCACCGTGGCACACCGATTGCGTGCCTGGTCAACCCGGCCGTGGGTTATGAGAAGGAGTGGGGCGTCGGCAGGATCACGAAGGCTGCGACACCGAAACACATCCTGGTTGTCGGTGGTGGGCCCGGCGGTCTGAAGGCCGCGGAGACGGCGGCGCTGCGTGGCCACCGGGTGACACTGGTAGAGGCCTCCGACCGCCTCGGCGGCCAGGTTCTGGTGGCCGCCGCCGCGATGCCGTATCGCGACGAGTTCGCCAACAGTGTGCGTTTCCTCGAGCACCAGATTGCCAAGCTGGGGGTGGCAGTGCGGCTGAGCCACCGTGCCACGGTCGGCACTGTGCAGGCGGCGCATGCGGACGCCGTCGTCGTGGCGACCGGGGCTCTGCCGGGCCGCGCCGCCATCCCCGGCGCCGACCTGGCGCATGTCTATACGGTGCAGGATGCGATCGCCGGCCGGGTCACGGGCGCGCGCGTGGTGGTGCTGGACTGCGGCGAGGCCGACTGGAAGTGCCTGACCACGGCCGAAGGGCTCGCAGCTGCCGGCCACCAGGTCGCCATCGTGTCGCCGGTGCCGGTCGGCGCTGAGATGGATGCGTTTTCCAGGCCGCCGATGATGCGTCGGCTGCGCGCCGCCCGGGTGGAGTTCATCGAGCATCACGCGGCATGCGCCATCGAGCCGGGTCGGCTCCAGTTGCGAGAAGGTCTCACCGGCGACACCCGCTGGATCGACGCCGATGCGGTGGTGATGGCGTGGTACGGCGTGGCCGACGACGCGTTGGCGCGCCAGTTGCGCGAAGTCGAGGGGTTGGTCGTGGCCGCGGTTGGCGATTGCCTGGCTCCGCGCCGCGCCATCGATGCGATCTGGGATGGTTTCAGGATTGGCATGGGCCTTTGACCGCCAGGCACAACCGCAGTGGCAAAGTCCCGCGCGGTCGACAGGACGTGGCGGAAATACAGTCAACAGGAGCGGGTCATGACATGCATGTTTTCTCCCAGCGGCATCGGCGCAGGAGCATGCCAATTGGCAGAGCGTGGTCGCCGCGGCCAGCAAGGACGGCTACCTGGTGATTTACTACCCGGCTGTGCAGCCGGTGCTGGCGCGTGTGACCAAGGATTTCATGGCGCTGTACCCGAAGATCAAGGTCGAGCCCCAGCGACTGATCCAGCCAGCCCAGCATATGGCAGGGATCGAGAACGAAAAGAACATGGGCCTCGACGGTGTCCTCGACGAAGCGTCTTACGCAACTAGGGTCGTGCCCCCCCCGAAGTGGTCGAATTTGTCGGCAATATGCCGAAAGGCGCGCTGGCCGCTGGCATGTGCCAGCCGTTGGCGGTATTCCTGCGCCAGGCCATGCTCGAGCTCATGGCGCGTCTGAAGTTTTGCCACCCTGAATTCTGGGTGCCTTATGCGCTCGTGGGGGATGGCGGGCGGTGAACGCCCGGGATTTCTGCCCCGACTTGGTTAACCGGTCTTGAGGC
>JANNDB010000856.1:0-2240 GCA_031387285.1 Betaproteobacteria bacterium
GGCGGTTGCCGCGATGATCAGGTCAGGCTGCGAAAAGGTATGCCCGACCTTGCGCCCGTCTTCGACCAGCAGACGCCACTTGAACATGACGTCTTCGGAGACTTCAAGCACGCGCTGGTCGAACATGGGTCGCACTTTGTGCATCAGCCAAGCATGGAGCTCGGCGCGCCGAAACGGATCACTCACAGCCTCGATGCCGTAGCGGATCTCGGCCAATGTCACGGTACTGACGAACAGTTCCTCCAGCGGTTGGCCGGCGACAAAGTCTCGCACCCGGGTACTCGGGCGCGGTCGGCGCAACTCCGAAATCACATTGGTGTCGAGCAGCCAGCCGGTCACAGCTTGATCGACCGCACCGGCATGGCCGACCGGCGCGGTTCGACCTCGATCTCGCGATGCGGCGACGCTTGCAGGGCATCGATCAGCAACTGCCCGGTTCGCTTGCCGTTCAGGCGCTGAAACTCGCCTGCGTCGACAATCACGACTGAATCGAGGCCATGCAGCGTCACATGCTGCGGCCCATCACTATGCGCCAGGCGCACCAATGCGCTGAATCGCGCCTTGGCGTCCTGAAGGCGCCAGCGACGACGCGGAGGCTGCGCAGGCGGATTGGCCAAGTCTGTTGATTTTCTAGTCATGGTGACCAGATTAGCACGGCGACACGTTCAAGGCAAGGCAGGCAAGACCCAAAAAACGAGGTGACGGCCAGATCGGCTCGCCGCGCTACCTGCACGACAGGTTCAAGCCGCTGCTCGACCAGGGGTTGGAAATTGCCAAAAGGCACAAAAAAGGCCTAAATATCCCGCCAGTTCTGCCGTTATCTTGGTTACGACGGGGCAAAAACCTGCCGTAACACACGAACGAGGTACCAGGAACCATGCAACTCCCGTCGGTCGATCGCCAACCCGGTTCAGCGCCTGCAGGCGCGGATCTGGTGCCGCCGAACGCCACTCGGGTGCTCCCGGTTGCACCGGTCAATCCGGCGCTCGCGGTCAACCCGCCGGGCGTGGTCAACAAGATTGGCGAAAGCGCAACCGAGGGGGAAAACGCACTGGTGTACCGCGCGGTTTCCGATCCGGTGCAACGCACGCCTGAAAAAGCCACAGAGCCGCAGGACTGGTCGATCATGCGGCCGGAGCCGGAAAAGGTGGAGGTGCCGCCACCGGAACCGATCTCCAAGATGTTGCTGGATTTCCTGCAGGCGGTGTGGCGTGCCAGTGGCAATGCGGTGGAAATCGCCCAATTGCAGAACCAGAACATGCAGCTCAGCCAGAAGACCCCTGACAACACCCCCGGACAGCTCGCGAAAGAGGCTTTGACCTACTCGCCCAGCAAGATCCAGAAGAACGACAAGCTGTAGCGCGCCCTCCCACGCTCCGGCGCGGCCTACCATAGCGGCATGCACAGCAGCGCACTCGTTCTTTTTTCCGGTGGCCAGGATTCGGCCACCTGCCTGGCCCACGCCCTGACGCATTACCAGCGCGTCGAAACCATTGCTTTCGATTACGGGCAACGGCACCGCGTCGAACTCGACCAGCGCCTGATCGTGCTGGACCATCTGCGTACAAGTTTTCCGCACTGGGGTGCGCGACTGGGCGAAGACCACCTGCTGGCCCTGCCCGTGCTCGGACAGATAAGCGAGGGCTCACTAACTCAGGAAGTTGCTTTCCAGATGGAGAAAAACGGCCTGCCCAACAGCTTTGTCCCGGGCCGCAACCTGCTGTTCCTGACGCTGGCGGCGGCGCTGGCATACCGGCGCGGCCTCCAGGTTCTGGTGACCGGTGTCTGCGAAACGGATTTTTCGGGTTACCCGGACTGCCGCGACGACAGCATCAAGGCCCTGCAGGTTGCGCTCAACCTGGGCATGGAAACCCGCATCCGCATCGAAACCCCCTTGATGTGGATAGACAAGGCTGCGACCTGGGCGATGGCGCGCGAGCTTGGTGGGCAGCCACTGGTCGACATCGTGACCGAACATACACATACCTGTTATCTGGGCGAGCGGCGCCAGCGCCACGCCTGGGGTTATGGCTGCGGCGCCTGCCCGGCCTGCGAACTGCGCTCCCGCGGCCATGAAAGGTTCCGCAACGCCGCGGATCAGGCCGGGCCGGCCTTGACCGCGTAACGCGCACAGGCGCCTGGCGCAGCCTCCCCTGCGGGAAATGCGGCTTTCAGGCTTACGCCCCCGCCTTGGCTCCGGCGTCGTCCGGCATCGTTTCAATCCCCGGGAGTTCCTCGCC
>JANNDB010000865.1:0-5521 GCA_031387285.1 Betaproteobacteria bacterium
GGCCACGGTTTCAAAATGAATGTCGGAGGCATCCGAACCCAAACCATCGTAGAGCGTCGAGTTCACCAGGCGGACCACGGCACTGGTTGTCTCGCCCAGCCTGGTGAGCGAAATTTCCTCCACCATCGCACGGCCGCGCGCACCGGCTTCGAAGCCGGCTTCCTGTAACAGCGGCCCGGACAGGGCGGTCGCCGCGCCCTCCAGATGATCCAGGCAATGGCCGAGCTCGGAATCCAGCACCAGCACCCAGTCAAACGGCACCTGCAGGCGCGCTTCGATCCAGGTTTGCAGCGACGTGTCCGTCGGGTCGACAAAGAAAACCTGTGTCCGCTGGCCAATGCGGCCCACCAGCACGCGGCGACGGCGGCAGTCGGCGATCGGGACAACCCGGAGGTCTGCGGCAACTGCGTCCAGTTGCGAAAGCCGCCGAACCGGGTACCGATACTGCGCTCCCAAGGCGTCCAGCAGTTCCGCCCCATTGATGCCGTACTGCCCAAGAACAAACGCGTCCACGAACTGCTGCGAAGCGCCCGCCCGGTGCACGGCATCTGCAAAGGCCTCCGGTTGCACTGCGATCACCTTCGACCTGGGGTTCATGGGTTGAGCGCCGATTACTGGACCGTGTCTGCCAACTGGAAGATCGGCAGGTACATCAGGATCACGATGCCCCCCACGACACAACCGATGAAGATCATCATCACCGGCTCAATCAGCCGGACCACCCGATCAAGCCGGCGCGACAGCTCCTGATCAAGAAAGTCGGCCGTGGCTTCCAGCATGTCTCCCATGCGTCCGGACTGTTCGCCCACGGCAAGCAGACGGTCTGCGACGCTGGTGGTCAATTTGCAATGCGACAAAGCCTCCGAAATGGGCCGCCCCTGCCGAACCAGCAGCATGGCTGCCTCCATGCCGTGGCGAGCCAACGGTGGCATGAGAGCCGCCACCATCTGCATCGCCTGCACCGCCGGAATGCCGCCGCGCATTAACATCCCGAGCGAGCGATACATGCGCGACAGCCGGTAGTGGCGCAGCATCAGGCCAATCCCCGGCAGGCGGGCGGCAACCTCAGCCAGCGCGAGCCAGACCGAACGGCGCGACAACACCAGTGCAGCGGCCGCGGCCGCGACGGCCAGCCCCGCCAGGATCGGCAGCGGATGCTCGGCCAACAACAGACCGAACTTGATGACCGCCGACGACAACGCGGGCATCTCCTGCATGCGATCCCCAAATACCACCGCGAATCGTGGCACCACATAACCGACCAGAAACAGGACCACAGCGAAGCCGAGCACGGCAAGTACTGCGGGGTACATCAGCGCACCTACCAGTCGATCGCGCACCAACTGGAATTGCTGCTCATATCCGATGTAACGGCGCAGGGCCTGCGGCACCTCGCCGGTTTGCTCGCTGGCATCGATGGCCGCCCGGAACATCGCCGGAAAGATGTCGGGTCGCTGGTCCAGCGCAGCGGAGAATGACAGCCCGCGTCGCAGCCCATTGCACAAATCGTCCAGTACCCGTCGAACCGGGCGTTCCGTCTCCTTTTCACGCAGGGCATCCAGGCACTCGATCAGCGGCAGGCCTGCGGAAACCAGCGCCAGCAGTTCCTGCGAAAAGAGCAGCAAGGGAAATGCCGCATTGCCCAGCCAGGGCGAAGACGCTGGTGTGACCTCGTTCGCCGACAGCACGATCCAGCCCTGTTGCGTGAACATTCCGGAGGCCTCCGGCGCCCCAGCGGCTTCGCATTCGGTCTGGCTGATTCCCAGGCCTGGCTTGAACAGCTTGAGTTGATACCGCACGGCTAGTTGCTGATATCGGCAGCTTCGCCATCACCGCCTGGTCGGCCATCCTTGCCCAAGGAGACTATCTCGAAATCCCCGCGCGGTCCGCCAAGCCGGTAGATATACGGATTGCCCCAGGGATCCAGGGGAACCTGCTTCTTGAGATAGGGGCCCTGCCAGCGCGGCTCGTTGGCGGGCCGCACGACGAGGGCGTCAAGGCCGACCTCGCTTGGCGGAAACCGGCCCGTGTCAAGACGGTACTGCTCCAGCGCCTTTTCAAAGCCGTCGATCTGCAGCCGCGCCGCCTTCACTTCGCTCTTTCCGACTTGCGAAAAATAGCGCGGCCCGACGTAACCGACCAGCAACCCGATGATGACCATGACCACCAGCAACTCCAGCAAGGTGAAGCCGCGAAGGCGAGGCGGGTGGGTCATGGGCGTCATTGGTTGGCCGTCCGTTCAGGCCCGGTGTTGCGTTGGAATTCTACACACGGGACAGCGTAAACTGGCATCGTGCGTACGCTGCAAACACACCCTGCCACTCCTCCCCGCGTTTGCGGATTCACGCTGATCGAAATGCTGGTTGTGGTGGTGATCGTGGCTATTCTCGCTTCCGCCGCGCTACCGCTGGCTTCGCTGGGTGAGCAACGACTGAAGGAACGCGAATTGCGCCACGCCCTGCGCGAAATTCGGGGCGCGATCGATGCTTACCGCAGAGCCGTCGACGATGGCCGCATCGTGCGCAAGGCCAACGACAGCGGCTATCCGCCGTCTCTGGCAGTACTGGTGGAGGGCGTGCCAGACGTGCGCAACGCAGCCTCCGAGCGCAAGATCTACTTCCTGCGGCGTGTTCCGGCCGATCCGTTTGCAGAGCCGGAGGCAGCACAATCCGGGGCGTGGGGCTTGCGCAGCTACGCCAGCGCGCCCTCCGATCCACGGCCAGGCGACGATGTTTTCGATGTCTATTCACTGAGCCGGGGAGTTGGCAGCAATGGCGTGCCGTACCGCGACTGGTAATGAGCGCCTCGGCGGCTTCACGCTGATCGAGCTGCTCGTGGTGATGACCATCATCGCCACCTTGCTCTCGATCGTCGCGCCACGCTACTTCGAGGCGACGGACCGGGCGCGCGACTCTGCACTGAAAGCCAACCTGCAAACCCTGCGACAGGCAATCGACCACTACCACGGCGATCGCGGGTTGTATCCGCAAAGCCTGGACGAACTGGTCCAGACGCGTTATCTGCGCTCCATTCCCGTGGACCCGGTCACGGGCAGCGCCGACGACTGGCAGCTGGTCCCGGCGCCTGCTGCCCCGGCGCCAAGGCGTGCGGGGCCGGCGGATGCCAATGCGGATTCAGACAACAAGACTCCGGGCGTCTTTGACGTTCGCAGTTCGGCGCAGGGCACGACGCGCGATGGCGTCCCGTATGACCGGCTCTGACACTTTGCCGTCGCGCTGCGGCGGGTTCACTTACATAGGGCTGCTGGTGGCCATCGTGTTGTTCGGGTTGGGCTCAGTGGGCGCGGCGCGCGTAATAGCTTCGGCTGAGCGCCAGGAGAAGGAACAGGAGTTGCTGTTCGTCGGTGCGCAGTTCCGGTCGGCCATTGCGAGTTACTACGTGGCGGTACCCGGTGCCGCGCGCTATCCACCCTCATTGGCCGAGCTGTTGCAGGACCCGCGCTTCCCCGGCATTCGCCGGCATTTGCGCAAACTATTCACGGATCCGGTTACCGGCTCGACGGAATGGGGACTGGTGAGGGCCCCGCAGGGCGGCATCATGGGCGTGTACAGCCTTTCGACGCGTGCGCCGCTCAAGCGGGCGAATTTTGAGAGTCCCAATGGCAGCTTCAACGCCATGGCCCAGTTGGCCGCGCCTGAAACCTATTCGTATCAGGACTGGCAGATTGTCTACCTGCCTGCGTCAAGTGTTCGCAGGTGATACACACGTGGTCGCTTCGCAATGCGATTCCAATGGCGGGCGCGCTGCTTCAAAGTAGAAGGAATACTCGCATTCATGGAGGCACCCATCAGCGCTTCGGCCAAGCCCACCCTGTCTGGCCGTCTTGTCGAGGTCGATGCATTGCGCGGCATCGCGGCAATGGCGGTGGTCCTGTTCCACCTTACAACCCGGTTCGGCGAGGTATTTCCGCAGCAAGCCAGGCCAGCGGTAGCACTGCCGTACGGTCACCTCGGAGTCAACCTGTTCTTCATTGTCAGCGGCTTTGTCATATTCATGACGTTGGAGAAAACGCGTCGACCAATGGACTTTGTGGTTTCCCGCTTCAGTCGGCTGTATCCGGTCTATTGGGCGTCTGTCTCGTTGACATTCGTGATCACCCATTGGCTTGGGCTTCCCGGATTTCTGGTGAGCCTGCAGTCGGCGATCGGCAACCTGCTGATGTTTCACGGGCTGTTCCGCATTCCTCATGTGGACGGTGTCTATTGGACGTTGGAGGTGGAACTGCTGTTCTATTGCGGCATGCTGGCCCTGTTCTGGGCCGGTCAGTTGGGGCGGATTCATCAAGCGCTATTGGCTCTGTTGTTACTTCGGCTGATCTATTTTGCCTTCGAGCGATTTCTTGGTATCGACCTGCCCTGGACAATTTTCCGCCTGCTCATCCTCAAGTACATCGCCTGGTTCGCCCTGGGCATTTGCGTATACCTCTGGACTAGCCACCCTGCGCGCGGCGAGCGCCTAAAGGTCTTGCTCACGTCCAGCGCAGCCATCGCGACCCTGGCTGTCGTTGACTCCTTGGGCACTGGCCTGCTGGCGCTGGTACTGGGTGGCTTCGTATTCCTGGCCGCCAGTGGCCGCCTCGCTGTTTTGCGCACGCCCGTACTGGTTTGGCTCGGTGCCATTTCCTATCCGCTTTATCTGGTTCACGAGAACATCGGGTGGAGCCTGCAACTGCGCCTGCACGCGCTGGGTATGGAGCCCAATCTGATACTGGTACTAGGCATCGCTGCCACATGCCTGCTCGCCACACTGCTTAATCGCATGATCGAACTGCCCGCCATGCGCCTGATCAGACAACGATACCGGAAGTCACACTCCGGCGCGGCAGAGTGAGGCCGGGCCGCATCGTCGCTGCGGCCTTTGCGGCGGTAACGGTAGCCGGGGCATGTTGGCTGGTTGTGCTGGCGCGCATGGAGCGTGCTGCCAACGTTTCCCTTGCACAACGCATGGAAGGCATCGTGTCAAAAGCCGCGCCAATACCCGTCGCGTGTGCTCCGGCCGCGTTACCGCGGCCATTGGTGCTGCTGGCCCTGGGTCAATCGAACGCCGCCAACCACGGCAGCGCGGGCACTTCGCCGACGGGCCCCATTACGCAGTACCAGGACGGAGTGTGCTTCCAGTCAACCGATCCATTGACCGGGGCAACAGGCACAGGCGGCAGCATCTGGAGCAGGCTCCCCAACGAACTGAAGGCCCTGTCTATCGGACGGCCGGTCGTGCTGGTTGTTCTGGCCGTGGATGCGACCCGCATCGACGACTGGACGCGCACGGGCAGTCCGCTGCGAGAACGCCTGCTGCGGGAAATGCGGTCGCTGGGCAAGCAGCAGTTGCGGCCCGATCTCATACTGTGGCAACAAGGCGAAGCCGATGTCCGCGCCGGAACCAGTACGCGCGGCTACCGCGAGTCCCTACTGGAACTCCAGACTCTTTTGCAACGGACCGGGCAGCGCGCTCCCATCATGCTGGCGTATTCGACCATCTGTCGCGGAGCGCCTTCGCAAGC
>JANNDB010000878.1:0-11850 GCA_031387285.1 Betaproteobacteria bacterium
ATGGGCTGGTGGGGCATGACTGAAACCATCTCGCACGGTATCGTGGGCAGCCCGCATCTGCCCAATGTGCCCATGTCGATCGGGCGCCCCGCGCCGGAATACGGGATTGCGGTTGTGGATGACGACAGCGTTCCGATGCGCGAGGCCCGGCAGGTCGAGCCGGGCGGTTCGGGGCAACTGCTGATACGCGGCGTGCGTGGCCTCAGCATGTTCCAGGAATACCTGGGCAATGCCGCAGCCACCGCAGAGAGTTTTGATGAAGACGGGTGGTTTCGCACCGGCGACCGCATCGACGTGTTGCCCGATGGCAGCCTGCGCTTTGGCGACCGCACCAAGGACATGCTCAAAGTGGGCGGAGAAAACGTGGCCGCCTCGGAGATCGAGCGCGTCGTGCTGCAGGTGCCGGGTGTTTTTGAATGTGCCGTTGTGGCGAAAAAGCACGCCATGCTCGATGAGGTGCCGGTGTTGTTCGTACGTCCTGTCGCAGCGCTCGGCGTGGCTGCCTTGCCCGCTTTACAGGAGCGCTTGCACGCCGCTTGCGTGGAACAGCTGGCGAGTTTCAAGCGACCGGTAGAAATCCGGTTTGTCGACGATTTCCCGCGCTCCACACTGGAAAAAATCGCCAAGGCGCAACTGCGGGCGCTGCTGACCTGATGGCACGATGCGGCGCGCACTGCAGCTTCAATCCCCATAGACTTCAGTCGGTAGCCCTTCCAGGCGCGCCTTGATCTGCAGCGCCAGGTACAGCGAGTAGCTGCGCGCCTGCTGCAGGTTGCCGCCCTGGAACCACAGGCCGCTCTGGCGTGTAGGTTTCCACATGTTGCGCAACTCGCCCTCCCAGGGCCCGGGATCCATCGGGGTGTCCGAGCCGAGGCCCCATACCTTTCCAACCCGCTGTGCAATGGCCAGGGACAGGCAGCGCGCCGCCCAGCCCTCCATGGAGCCGTAGCCGGTGGCATAGACGACCAGATCGGCGGGGAGTTCGGTGCCATCGTCGAGCACCACCGCGTCAGCGGTGAGGCGCTTCACGGCTGTGCCGCTGCGCAGCCGGACGGCCCCCTGGATGATGAGTTCGGACCCGCCGACGTCAATGTAGTAGCCCGATCCGCGGCGCAAATACAGCATGGACAGGCCTGAGCCATCAGCGCCGAAGTGGAGCTGGAAGCCGGCCTTGCGCAAGCGTTCGTAAAAGTCCGCATCGCGCTCGGCACCCCGCTTCCAAACCGCTTTCTGGGATTCGGCCAGCACGCGGTAGGGCGTGGAGGCCAGCATCAGGTCGGCGCGTTCCGTCGTGTATCCGTCGCGCAGGGCTTGTTCGGAATACAGCCGGCCCCAGCCGATGTCCTGCAAGGTCTCGCTGCGTGCCACCATGGTCGGCGAGCGTTGCACCATGGTCACCTCGGCCGCCTCGTTCTCCCACAGGCTCACGCAGATGTCATGCGCCGAGTTGTTCGAGCCGATGACCACGCAGCGCTTGCCACGCCAGGGTTCGGCGCTGGTAAAAGCGCTCGAATGCATCTGCGCACCGGCGAATGTGTCGGTGCCCGGCAAGGTCGGTACCTGCGGCAGACCCGACATGCCCGTGGCCAATACCAGTTGGGTCGGGTGCAGCGTCAGCGTCTGTCCGCTGCGGCGGACCTGAACCGTCCACTGCCCTGCGCCATCCTGCGCCGCGGGATCGTGGCTTGCGCTGACGCATTCGGTATCACTCCAGCAATCCAGCTCCATGACCCTGGCATACATCTCCAGCCAGTCGCCCATCTTGTCCTTGGGCGTGAACACCGGCCAATGGTCGGGAAACGGCAGATAGGGCAAGTGGTCGTACCAGACCGGATCGTGCAGACACAGGGTCTTGTAGCGGTTGCGCCACGCGTCGCCGGGCCGGGCCAGGCGGTCGATGACCAGGGTCGGCACGTCCAGGCGTTTCAAGCGCGCGGCCAGGGCCAGGCCGCCCTGGCCGCCGCCCACGATCAGGCAATAGGGCTGGCGGCTGATGCCCAGCGTGGCCGCTTCGTGTGCGCGCTCCTCGGCCCAGGTCGTGCGGTTGCGTGTTGCAGCGTGGTCCACGCCCTTGGCGCGCCGTGGGCCTGCCGGTTCCTCGTATCCGCGCAGTTCCTGCAGGCTAGTGAACAGGGTCCAGCAACGGCCGTCGCGCAGACGGACGATGCCCTGGCCGCGGCCGGCCGCCGTCTCGAACCGGAACCAGGCTTCGACGACCCCTGCGTGCTCCCGTGCTTCGCCTTCGATGGCCCAAGTGTGTGGTCGTACCGATGGCAGGGTCGTCTGCAACATCGCGCGGACGCTGTCGCGGCCTTCCAGTGTATGAATGTTCCAGGTGAAAGCCAGCAGGTCGCGCCAGTAGCACCCATCGGCAAAAAGGCCGCAGGCGGCCCCGGCGTCGGCCGCTGCCAGGCTGGCGGAAAAGGCCGCGAGCCAGGTGCTTGCCTGGGTACCTGCGGCCAGCAACTATTCGCCCTTCAGTCCGGTGGTCTTCACGATGTGCGCATACCGTTCACGTGACTTCGCCAGGCGCTCCCCCGCCGCGGCCCCTGCCAGGCTCGAGGGCGCCACGTCCAGCCCTCGCATCCGTTCCTGGAAGTCGGCCTGGCCGGTGGCTTCCAGGATGGCCTTCTGCAATATGCCGACGACCGCATCGGGCGTTTTGGCCGGCACCATGGCGATGAACAAGAACTCCAGGTCCAGCCCGGACTGCCCCTGCTCCTGCGCTGTGGGCAGGTCCGGCAGGCCACCGGAGCGGCTGTTCCCGGCCACGGCGAGCGCCTTGAGCTTGCCGGCCTTGATATGCGGCAACAGGCCACCGGTGCCGAGGATGCCGGCCTGCACCTCTCCCGAGACCAGCGCCAGCACGGCCGGCGCGTTGCCACGGTAGTGGATAGGGTTGATCTTCATGCCCGTCGCGTCGGCCAGCATGAGCGCGGCAAAGTGCCCCGGGCTGCCACTGCCTGCGGTGGAGAAGGTCAATACCTCGCGCCGGCCGCGTTCGATCAGCTCCTTGAACGAGTTCACGCCAAGCGACGGCTGCACTGCCACCACGCTGCCAGTCACGCCCATCACCGCCACTGGACGCAATTCGTCAGCCTTGACACTGGTATCCGGGTACAGGGCCGGTGCGATTGTGAAGGGCGTATCGATGCTCATCAGCACGGTGTAACCGTCCGGGTTGGCGCGCGCCACCTGGGTCGCGCCGATGTTGCCGGCTGCGCCCGAGACGTTCTCCACCACGACGGACTGCTTGAGTGTGGTGCCCAAGCGAATGGCGACCTGGCGCGCGATCACGTCCAGCGGGCCGCCGGGCGGGAAGTTGACGACGATGCGCACGGGTTTCTCGGGAAAGTCGGCAGCGTGCAGCGGCGCCGCGCAGGTGAGGGCGAAGCCAAGCAGTGCCAATCGAAGCAGCGCAACGCGCCTGCGGCCTGGGAAAAAGCCGCGCGCGGCAGAACGGGGGTGCATGGTTTATCTCCAGGCGAACACGCTGCGCCTCAGGCCAGGGCCGTCGGGTGCGGGCTCGTGTCGGTGTAGTGAATCATGGTCTGTGCGAGTTGGTGCAGCAGCTGCTGGCACAACGCTCCGTATGCCCTGTCGTCCCACAGATTGTGGCTTTCTGCCGGGTCTTGCGCAATGTCGTACAACTCGCCCCAGTCCGCCCCGACGTACACGCTCAGGCGGTAGCGCTCCGTCTGCAGCGTGCGCATGCGGGTGCGCTCGGCAAAGCCGAACATGGTGCGCTGGCCTTCTTCTTCGATCAGCAGTGCGGCGCGGCCCAGTGCCGCATCGGCGCTGATGACAGGCAGCAGTGACAGGCCTTGCATGCCGTTGTGCGGCACACAGCCTGCGCGTGCCAGCACGGTGGGGGCGATGTCGATGGTCGAACACAGTTGCGAAGATACGCCGGAGGTTGATTGCTGCGGGTCGTACCAGATGAATGGAACGCGGGTCACGCCCTGGTAGTGCATCGGGCCCTTCCACAACAGCTGGTGGTCACCCAGGTAGTCGCCGTGGTCACTGGTGAACATGACCACCGTGTTGTCGGTCAGGCCCAGTACGCGCAGCTGCGCCATCACCTGGCCCACGGTCTCGTCGATGTGGCTGATGGCGCCGTAGTTCAGCGCCAGCGCTTCCTGTACTTCCCGAGGGCTCGCGCCGAACATCGCCGGCGTGTTCTTCACCGCGCGGCCGCCGTCGCGTTGCGCATGCACCCACTCCCGATGCGGCACGCGGCCGCTGACCGGCGCGTGGAAACTCGGCGGCAGCGGCATGTCTTCGGGCTTGTACATGTCCCAGAACCGCCCCGGCGGCGTGAACGGGTGGTGCGGGTCCGGAAACGAACATTGCAGGAAGAAGGGCTTGCCGTCGGCGGCGCGCTGCGCCAGGATGTCGCAGGTCTGCGCACCCACATAGGACGAGGTGCTGAGTTGTTCCGGCACGCGGGTGCGCCAGGCCTGCTGGAACTGCGCCAGCAGGTAGTCCGGCGTGGGCAGGGCGTGCGCCGGTCCGGTCAGCGCCGCCACCTGCGGATGTTCCCGCGTCAGCCAGCGCCGATAGTGTCCGCCGGCGGTGTCGCCATGGTTGATCACCAGCCGCACCTGCTCGAAGCCGTAGAACGGCAGGTCCATCTCGAAATCCGGGTCGGCGTCCCAGGATGGGCCCCACTCCTGGTTGAACCGGCCGGTTTCGGGATGGCGTGCTTCGCCCTGCGTTGGCGGCAGGGTCGCCGGTGGCCATACCGCTGCATTGCCGCTGATGTTCTGCAGATGCGCCTTGCCCACCAGGGCCGTGGCGTAACCGGCGTCGCACAGTCGCTCGGGGAAGGTGACCTCGGAAAACGCCAGCGGTATGCCGTTGTGCCGTGCCCGGTGCACCGAAGGCAGGCGTCCGGTCAGCAGCGAGGCCCGGTTCGGCATGCAGATCGGGGAGGCGACGTAACAGCGCCGTGCCAGCCAGCCCGCGCGCGCCAACTGGTCGATGTGCGGAGTCTGCACAATTGAATTGCCATACGCTCCCAGATGATCGGCGCGTTGCTGATCCGTGATGAACAACAGGAAGTTCGGGCGGCGCATGGAAGGCTCTCAGTTCACGCGCCGGCTGTGGTCCTTCCAGAACGGCTCCCGCAACACGTGTTTCTGGATCTTGTTGACGCCCGAGAGCGGCAGCGGCGTGGCGCGGATCTCCACGCTTTTCGGGCATTTGTAGCCGGCGATCAGCGCACGGCAGTGGGCGATGATGCCCTCTGGTTCCAGCTGCGCGCCAGCGGACGGGACCACCACGGCGTGCACCGCTTCGCCCCAGACCGCATGCGGAATGCCGATCACCGCCACCTGCGCCACGCCCGCACAGCTGGCAATCGCATGTTCGACCTCCGAGGAGAACACGTTTTCGCCGCCGGTCACGATCATGTCCTTCTTGCGGTCCACCACAAACAGGAACCCTTCGCTGTCCAGGTAACCGATGTCGCCGGTATGCAGCCAGCCGTCACGCAGGGTCGACGCAGTTTGCGCGGGGTCGCGCCAGTAGCCTTTCATCATGCCGGGGCTGCGCGCGATCACCTCGCCCTGCGCGCCGGTCGCCACGTCGGCGCCGTTCTCGTCCACCACGCGCACCTGCACGCCCCAGCTGGCGCGCCCGGCAGAGCGCAGCCGCAATGCCGCATCTCCTTGCAGGCTGTGCTCCTCGGGTCGCAGCACGGAGATGGTCCCGGTGATCTCGGTCTGCCCGTAGATCTGCGTGAAGCGCGCCCCTGGCAGCCGTTGCATCGCCTTGCGCAGGATCGCCTCGGTAATCGGTGCGGTACCGTAGCCCAGGCTCGTCAGTCCCGACAGGTCGAGTTCCGACAGGCGCGGCGAATCAAGCAACCAGGCAACGGACACCGGACTCAAGCCCGCTGCCGTTATGCGCTCTGCGGCCAGCCGCTCCACAAACACCCCGGCATCGAACTTCTCCATATAGTGTTGACGTGCCGCCAGCGCCAGCAGGCAATAGGCGCCGGCCAGGCCGCCGATATGAAACATCGGCAACACATGCAGGTACACCGTGTCGGTGCTCCAGCCCAGGTCCATCATGTGCAAGGCGGTCTGGTGTGCAAAGCTGGCGTGGGTGGTCATCACGCCCTTGGGCAACCCGGTTGTCCCGCCGGTATAGAAGATGCCCATCAGGTCGCCCGGCTGGGCGCATGCGTCTTCCAGTGGCTGTGCCGCGGCAATCAGGGTGTCCGTGTCCGGCGCCAGCGCATCCGGCCGCGCGGCGTCCAGCCGCAGCAGCCGCAACGCCGGCATGCCGGCCAGGGCTGCTTCGGCAGTGCCGGCGAATTCGGGGTCGAACATCAGCAGGCTGACCTGCGCGTGTTCGAGCTGGTAGGTGAGCTCGCGTTGCGCCAGCCGGGTATTGAGCGGCACCACGACGGCACCGGCCCAGGACACGGCCAGCACGGCTTGCAGGAAACGGTCGGTGTTGTAGCCGAGCACGGCCACGCGATCGCCCACCTGCACGCCCTGGGCGCGCAGCACCGATGCCAGGCGTGCGACCCGGTCGCGTATTTGCGCCCATGTCAGGATGCGCCCCTCATGGACCGAGGCGATGCAGTTGCCGCGAACCTGGGCCGCGCGGTGCAGGGAGTTGATGATGAACATGCTTTATGCCTCTCCCACCTGGAACGGCGAACGGTCCTGCAGATCGATCATCTTCCACAGCATGCGCTCGCACAGGCGTGCCTTGTCGGCGGCATGGGTTGGATCGGCCCACAGGTTGCGGATCTCGCCCGGGTCATTGCGCAGGTCGTAGAGCTCGCCGATGGGTAAACCGTCCCACAGCGTCAGGCGCCATGAGCCGTCGCAAAAACTGCGTTGCCGCACCTGGGTGTCCATGCCGAGGTAGGGGCGCGAGGTCTGGCCCTCGATGATGATGCCGTCGTGCTTCGATGGTGCACGCTCGCGCAGGATAGGGTTCAGGTCCTGCCCCTGCATGCCGTTGGCTGGCGCCACACCGGCGCGCATCAGGATGCTGCGCGCGATGTCGATGCTGCCGGCCAGTGCGGTGGTGCTGGCATCCGGCTGGGGCAGCGCCGGGTCGGACCAGATGAACGGCACCCGTATCAGGCCCTGGTAGTGCAGCGGGCCTTTCTGCATGATGCCGTGATCCCCCATCCAGTCGCCGTGATCGCTCGTAAAGATGACCACCGTGTCACGCTCCAGGCCCAATTCGCCCAGGGATGCCAGTACGCGACCGACCGCGTCGTCGATCATGCTGAGCATGCCGTAGGTAACGGCGGTGATCTGGCGCGCCTCGTCGGCAGTCACGGCATAGGGTGCCACCCAGCTGCGGTCGGCGGTGCCGCCGGCGAGCTCGTCGTGCATGCGCTTGAGTATCGGCGTCTGATCATGTGGCTGATGGTGGAAGGATGCCGGCAGCTCGATGTCTTCGGGCCGGTACATGTGGAAATACTTGCCTGGCGGCGTGAACGGGTGATGCGGATCGGGAAAGGAGCACTGGACGAAGAAGGGTTCGTCGGCGCGCGCGCGTTCCTGCAGGTAGGCGATGGTCTGGTCAGCCACATAGCTGGTCGGGTACAACGCTTCGGGAATGCGCGACCAGCGGACCTGCGGCGCGTCATAACCCGGTGCCGGTTGCGGGTTGACCGCGCTGCGCAGCGTCTCGGCCTGCGGCAGGCGCTGACGCAGCCAGTGGTTGTAGTGGCCACCCACGTCGTCGCCATGCCAGGTGCAGATGCGAAAGCGCTCGAAACCGTAGAACTCGCCGGCAGCCTCGTCCGCGCCCGGGTCAGTGCTCTGCTCGCTGGCCAGTTCGCGGTCGTAGCGGGGCCCGATGCGCAGTCCGCGCATGGCCTCGCGCATCTCGGGCGGGGGCTCCTGGGTACCTGGCGGGAACTTGAGCTGAAAGCGCGGGGGGTCGCCGGTAAAGTTCTGGAAGTGCGCCTTGCCGAACAGCCCGGTGCGGTAGCCGGCTGCGCGCAGCAGGTGGGTGAAGCAGACCGCGTCGAGCGATAGCGGAATCCCATTCTGGCGTGTGCCGTGCAGCGTGGGCATGCGCCCGGTCAGTATGGTGTTGCGATTCGGCTGGCACACGGGCGTGGCCACATAGAAGCGCTCGAAGCGCGTGCCGCGCGCGGCCACGCTGTCGACGTGCGGCGTTCGCAGCACCGTGTTGCCGTAGCAGCCGAGGTGGTCCGCGCGCTGCTGATCGGTGATGAAGAACAGGAAGTTGGGTCGTCGATCTGCCATGGCGGTAACCGGCCTGCGTGAATGTGGCCCCCAGTCTGCCGCATTCCGGGTCGCTCTGCCAATGCCACGGCGGCGTTAGCATATGCGCATTAGGTATAGCCTGCGTACAGGCAGTGAG
Source organism: Betaproteobacteria bacterium (assembly GCA_031387285.1). Classification (GTDB taxonomy): domain Bacteria; phylum Pseudomonadota; class Gammaproteobacteria; order Burkholderiales; family Burkholderiaceae_C; genus CAISIP01. Next base: position 8,371 of record JANNDB010000878.1, read on the forward strand.
GAGACCATGAACATCCGCCACTTCAATCTGGGCACCATGCTCAATTGCCTGGAGATCGAGCAGAAGCGCTCCATCAATGCAGCGGCGCGCTCGCGCGACATCTCGCAGCCTTCGCTGTCGCGCAGTGTGCGGGCCATGGAGGAGTCGCTCGGCGTGCCGCTGTTCCGGCGCACCGCGTCGGGGGTGGAGCCGACCCCGTTTGGCGACACCTTGCTCTACCACTCGCGTATCGTGCAGAGCGAATTGCAGCGCTGCCTGCATGACATCGCGGAGCGCAAGAAGTCCGGCCGTGGCACCCTGCAGGTTGGTGGAACACCGGGCGTCGTGGGCTGGTTGCTGACTCCCGCCATCATGGATCTGCTGCGCTCGGACGCGGAGGTCAACGTGGGCCTGCTGGAGGCCTTGCCGGAGGACCTCTGGTCCAGCCTGCAGCGTGGCGCGGTGGACCTGTGTGTATCGACCGCCTTCGAAAGAGACGCCGGCGAAGCACCCGCCGGCACCCCCCTGCTCAGTGAACCCACGCGCGTAGTGGTGGGAGCGGGGCACCCGCTGGGAAAGCGCAAACGGATTGGTCTGCAGGAACTGCTGGAGCTGCGCTGGGTGTTGCCGGCGGGCGCGCCCGGCTGGCAGCGGCGCTTCGAGGCCGAGTTCCAGGCCGCCGGCCTGCAGCCACCGCAGCGCATATTTACAACCAACTCGTATCTGGCGATGCGCCAGATGCTGACGCAAACCGACTCGGTGGCGTTGTTGCCGCTGGACTATGTGCATGCGGACCTGCACGCACGGGTCATGCGTGTGCTGCCGGTGACCCATGGTTTCGCCGACATGCAATACCTCGTCTACGTGAAGCGGCAAGACCCCATGCCGCCACTGGTGGCGACCTTCGTCGAGCACCTCCAGGCCCGCGCGCGTGCCCGTCCCACGTCGCCCTCCTATGCCTCGCAGGCATAGGGTCATGCGAACGCGCCATTTGCCGGGACGCGGCGCTCGCGGCACACTGTGCTGTACGCCGAAGGGCAGTTATCACTGCACGCGCAGAGCGGCGTGGGATTCTTTTGTGGAGACACCATGACAACATCAAAAGGGCTTATGCGCTTGCTCGGGACCGTGGCAGGCATGCTCGCCGCCAGCATGATCTGTTGCAACAGCGCGAACGCACAGGAGACCTATCCCGCGCGCCCGGTGACCGTCATCGTGCCCTTTACCGCAGGCTCGCAGCCCGACATTCTGGCGCGCGCGCTGTCAGAGCAGCTGTCCAAGTCGCTCGGACAGCCCTTCGTGATTCTCAACCGCGATGGCGCCGCTGGCGTGATTGGTGTCGAAGCGCTGGCGCAATCCAAACCTGACGGCTACACGCTGGGATTCGGACCACAAGGGCAGTTCACGATCCAGCCAAATCTGCGCAAGAGCATCAAGTACAAGCTGGACGACTTCGAGTTCCTGTGCCAGACCAACGGCGGCGCGCTGGTCGTGGTGGCCGGCCCGAACTCACCGTTCAACTCGCTGGCCGACATCGTGGAGGCCGCGCGCAAGGCGCCAGGCAAGATCAGCTTCGCATCTGCCGGCCACGCCACCGGCCCGCACCTGATCGCGGAGGCCATCGCGCTCGAGGCCGGCGTCAAGTTCAACCACATTCCGTTTCGCAATGTCGGCGACATGTACGTGCAGGTGCTGGGCGGGCAGATCGATTTCGCCGTCACCTCGCCGGTGTTCCTGACGTCGCGCAAGGATGCCAAGGGCTTTGCGCTGGTGGCCGAGAAGCGGCTGGCCGCAGTACCGAATATGCCGCTGATCAAGGAACTGGGCTACAAGCGCAGTTCGATCTCGGGCTTCCTTGGCCTGTACGCACCCAAGGGCATTCCGGCCGCGGCCAGCGCCGCGCTGCGCAAAGTCTGCCCGGCCGCCGCCGACTCCGAAGCCTTCAAACAGGCTTCGGAGAAGACCGCAACGCCGCTCACCTTCGCCGACAGCCCGGAGTACACGGCCAACCTCGTGGGCGATTCGCGCTTCATGATCGAACTCATGAATGCCATTGGCATCAAGCCGGAGTAAGCAGATGGCATTCAAGGCCTTTGACCTTGGCGGCAAGGTGGCGCTTGTCACCGGCGGCAACGGCGGCATCGGCCTGGCCTTTGCCCAGGCCGTGGCCGAAGCCGGTGCGGACGTGGCGATCTGGGGCACCAACGCGGACAAGAACGCTTCCGCGCTGGCGCAACTCGCCGCCACCGGGCGGCGCGTGCAGGCATTCCTCTGCGACGTGGGCGACGAGGCGGCCGTGGACGCCTGTTTCGCCGACACGCTTGCCGCATTCGGCCGGGTCGACGCCTGTTTCGCCAATGCGGGGGTGGGCGCCGGCCAGAACAAGTCCTTCATGGACATGAGCGCGCAGGAGTGGCGGCGCGTGATGCGCGTCAATCTGGACGGTGTGTTCTACACGCTGCGTGCGGCCTCCAGGCACATGGTGCAGCGCGGTGGCGGCGGCTCGCTGGTGGCAACGGCGTCGCTGGCAGCCATCATGGGTTCGGCGCGCGCGGAGCATTACGGTGCGACCAAGGGTGCGGTGGTTTCGATTATCCGCGGGCTGGCGGTCGAGCTGGCGCGCCACGGCATCCGCGCCAACGCCATCCTGCCGGGCTGGACCGAAACCGAGATGACCACGCGCCTGTTCACCGACCCGCGCTTTTCCGGCAACGTGCTGCCGCGCATTCCGATGCGGCGCTGGGGTGCGTCGGACGATTTCGGCGGCATCGCTGTCTACCTCATGAGTGCCGCCTCGTCCTTCCACACCGGCGACTCCATCGTGATCGACGGCGGCTATTCGCTGTTCTGATCAGGCCCTGACGCCAAACGCACGCTGCGCCTGCAGTCCGAGCCCCTGCGCCACGCTCGCAAAACGGTTCCCGCGCACCAGGCGCGCACGCGGCAGGCGCGCCGCAATCGATGCCACCAGTGGCGCCAGGCCAGTCGATCCGCCGGTGCAATACAGGGCGTTCACCGCGTCGGGTGCCACCTGGGCGCGCGCCAGCGTCTCGTCCGCCGCCGCGCAGATGCGCTCCATCTCCGTCGTGATGGCCTGCATGGCGGCCTGCTCGCCCAGAACGGGTTGCAGGCGGTCGTCCAGTTCGCGCAGGTCCAGTCTGGCGATGGCACCTTCGGCCACCGCGATCTTGGCGCCCTCGGCCTGCGCGATCAGCGCGTGACCCAGTCGCTTGCGCACCACGCGCATGAGGCGCGCGTGTTGCGCCAGATCGGCGTAAAAGCCTTGCATCTGCTGGAGTTCGAGCACGCGAGCCTGCGCGTATACGGTATTGATCAGGTGCCAGGTGGCCAGATCAAAGTAGACCTTGCTCGGCACTTCGCGGCCGGTCGGCCCGTGCGAGCGAAAGCCGCAGTGCGGCAGGATGTGCGAGAGCGTGATCTGCCGGTCGAAGTCGGTTCCGGCGCTGTGCACGCCGTGGTTGCCCAGGATGTCGGCGCGCC
>JANNDB010000889.1:0-2590 GCA_031387285.1 Betaproteobacteria bacterium
CCGCGCTGGTCGTCCGACAGATCCGGCCCCAGACCGTAGGAGCACTGGTAGCCGGCGGCGAGCCCCGTGGTCTGCGGGCTGGCCAGATGGCGCACGGTCGGCGCGGCGGGTGATTCGGAAAGCCCGTCGGCACCGAGATGCCAGACGCGAGCCGTGATGCGCGGCGAAGGAAAGGCCTCTTCCGCGACCCAGCGGCCAGGCCAGATCGGCACCTGTTTGGCTGGCGGCACCCAGTCCTGCATCCACACGCGCAGCATCGGCCCATCCATGATGCCGGTGTCGGTGTCCTTCAGCCAGTGGTCCCACCAGCGCAGGGCTTCCTGCAGGAATCCGATCGCGGGGCCGGGACTGCCGGCGTGCGGCCAGCTATGCGCCCATGGGCCGATCAGCGCCTTCTTCGGCACCCGCAGCTGCTCAAGCACGGGCAGCACGTTCCTCGCGTAGCTGTCCTGCCAGCCGCTGATCGCGTACACCGGCACCTGGATGCGGCCGTAGTCCTCGCACACCGAGCCCGGCTTCCAGTAGTCGTCGCGGCGCTGGTGCCTGAGCCAGATCTCCACCGGCAGGCTGGTGTTCTCCAGACGGTCCAGCCACATCGCGCGCCACCGCTCCCCCACCACATCGGGATCCGGCGGCCGCGCCGTGCCCGACAGCAGCGTGCCGCCCCAGCTGGTATTGCCCTCGAGCATGCAGCCGCCCATGTAGTGGCAGTCGCCGTTGTAGCGGTCGTGCGTGAAGCCCATCGGCATGATGGCCTTGAGCGCGGGCGGTTGCAGCGCCGCGACCTGCAGGGCATTGAACCCGCCCCAGCTGATGCCCCACATCCCCACGCGCCCACTGCACCAGGGTTGCGCGGCAAGCCAGGCGATTACGGCCACGCCATCATGCAGTTCGGCCAGGTCGTACTCGTCGAACATCAGCCCCTCTGAGTCGCCGGTGCCACGAATGTCGACCCGCACCGCGGCATAACCGTGCCCAGCGATATAGGGCTGGGTCTGCGAGTCGCGGTAGCTGGTGCCGTCGCGGCGGCGGTACGGCAGGTATTCCAGGATCGCGGGCACCGGGTCGGCTTGGGCATCCTCGGGCAGCCAGATACGCGCGGCCAGGCGCACGCCGTCGGCCATCGGGATCCAGGCTGTCATGATCTCGCGCACCGGGCGCGGGAAGTGGCTGATAACCTTCATCGCTTGAGCTCCAGTGTGTAGGGGAAGTGGCAGCGCACCAGGCGGCCGGCGCCGGCGTCGGTGAGCGTCGGCACGTCGCTCTTGCAGCGTTCCTGCGCCACCGGGCAGCGGGTATGGAAGCGGCAGCCCGATGGCGGATTGACGACGCTCGGAATTTCACCCTGCAGCACGATGCGCCGCGCGCGCCTGGCCGGGTCGATGGCCGGATTGGTGGACAGCAGGGCGGCCGAATAAGGATGCGCCGGCTTCTCGAACAGCGCCTGCGTGGGCGCCTGTTCCACGATCTGGCCCAGGTACATGACGGCGGTTCGCCGTGTCACGCGGCGGATCACGTTCAGGTTGTGGCTCACCAGCAGATAGGTCAGCGCGAATTCCTGCTGCAGCTCCAGCAGCAGGTTGAGCAGCTCGCCCTGCACCGACACGTCCAGCCCGGCGGTGGGCTCGTCGGCCACGATGATCTCGGGCTGCATCACCAGCGCACGCGCCACGCCCACGCGGCGCGCCTGGCCTCCGGAAATCTGGTGCGGGTACTTGGCTGTCACGTCGGCCGGCAGGCCCAGGCGCTGGAGGATCGCCGCCAGCCGCTGCTCGGCCGCGTCCCGCGGCAGGTCGTGGATGGCGATCGGCTCGCGCAGCGTGCGGCCAATGGTCATGCGTGGCGAGAGCGAGGCCACCGCGTCCTGCAGCAGCATCTGGACCCGGCGCCGGAACGCCAGCGCATTGCCAGCCAACTGCGCCGCGACCGACTCGCCGCCAAGCGACACCGTTCCCGTCGTGGCGGGCGTGAGGCCCACCAGCACACGGCACAACGTGGTCTTGCCCGAACCGGACTCCCCCACCAGGCCAACAATGTCGCCGCGTTCGATCGACAGCGTCACGTCGTCGAGCGCACGCACCTGGCCGCCGAACACGACGCTGACGCCTTGCAGGGAGACAAGGGGCGCGCTCACGCAGCGGCTCCTTGGGGCAGAAACATGCTCATCCGATCTCCCCATGCCGTAGACAGGCCACCTGCCGTGAGCCATCGATTGCCGTCAGCGGGGGCACCTCGCTGCGGCAACGTTCTGTCGCATGCACGCAGCGGGGCGCGAACACACAGGCCACGTGGGGGGCCACCGGGTCCTGAACCTCACCGGGGATCGACTTCAAGCGCCCGCCGTGCGTATCGTCCTCGATCTCGCACTCCAGCAGCGCGCGCGTGTACGGGTGCTGCGGACGCGCCAGCACCTCGGCCACCGGGCCGGTCTCGACCACGGTGCCGCCGTACATCACACACAGGTCGTCGCACAACTGCGCAACCAGGCCCAGGTGGTGCGAAATGAACACGATGGAGCCGGAGAATTTCTGGCGCAGGCCCTCGAACAGATCGACGATCTGCGCCTCCACCGTGGCGTCCAGCGCGGTGG
>JANNDB010000892.1:0-1677 GCA_031387285.1 Betaproteobacteria bacterium
CGGGCAAGACGTTTGGGCGGATCGACCAGTCGATCGCCATGGGCGCCCTGTTCACCGCCTACCATCTGGGCGCCAAGGCCATCGTGGCGATGACCGACAGCGGGTCTACGGCCCTGTGGATGAGCCGGCACCTGATACAGATTCCGATCTACGCCCTCACGCCGCGGGTTGCCACGCAACGCAAGATGGCGCTGTACCGCAATGTGCGTCCTCTGCTGATGGACTCCAGCGCGGACCGCGATACGGCTCTGCTTGAAGCCGAGGGCCACCTGAAAAAACGCGGCATTGTCCAGGCCGGTGACGTCTATGCCATCACCTGCGGCGAACCCATGGGCGCACCGGGCGGCACCAACATGCTCAAGATTTGCCAGGTGGCGTAGGTCCCGCGTCGGCACCAGGCGGAAATTCAACGCTGACCTTGAGACCGCCCAGGCGCGTGGAGCGGCCGGCATGCACCGTCGCGCCGTGCAGCTTGGCGATCCGCCTGGCAATGGACCAGCCCAGACCGCTTCCCGCTTCTGCGCTGCCCAGTACTCGAAAGAATCGCTCTCCCAGGCGCGCCGTGTCCTGCTCACTCAATCCGGGTCCGTCGTCTTCTATTGTCAGTACGACCCCGTGGGGAGTTTGCTGGACTGCCACTTCGATAGTGCCACCTTCCGGGCCATACCGGATGGCGTTGTCAACCAGATTGCGCACCAGGGCAGTCAAGAGCTCGGGGTTGGCGTTCAACATCCCATCGCCCGCTGTGTCCAGCGCGATATTCTGATTCTTGTAGATCGCGGCCTGGGCCAGTTCCGCCACGACCGCACGTGCGAGTTCTGCCAGGTCGAGCGGGCCCAACAAGGGAACGGTACCCGCGTCGGCACGCGACAGCATCAGCAGTTGTTCCACCAGTCTGGTCGCGCGGTCGCACCCGGCCAGCGTTGCCATCAGGGCCGGGCGCTGCCGGTGCGCGTCTGACTCACCCAGTGCGACCTGGGCCTGAGCGCGGATCGCGGCGATCGGCGTGCGCAACTCGTGGGCCGCGTCGGCAGTGAAGCGGCGTTCCGCATCCATCATGACGGCCATGCGCGCAAGCAGGCCGTTGAGGGCCTCCAGCATGGGCGCCATTTCGGAGGGCGCGCGCGGCAGCGCCACAGGGCTTATGGACTGCGGTTGCCGATCGCGCAGCATGCGCCCGAGCTCACGCAGGGGCGTGAGGCTCTGGCGAATCGCCAGCCAGGCGACGAGGGCCAGAATGGGCAAGGCGACGAGCATGGGCGCCAGCGTGCTGCGCAGGACCGCTCGCAAAATGGCCGCGCGCGACTGCGCCCGTTCACCAACATAGACCTGCATGCTGTTCTCGGCGCCATACGCCGCAAAAACCCGCCACATCCGGTTGTCAATGCTGACGGTCTTGAGCCCGGACCGGAACGGTGGCGATGAATCGATCATGGGCCGAACGGGGGCGTTCGCGGAACGCAGGAGCAACTGCCCCTTGTGGAACACCTGAAATGCCACTTTGGGCGCGTAGCGGTAGAGCGCAGGCGCATCGATCTCGTGGTCTTCGTCTTCGACGGCCCGGATCTGCTGCATCACCAGCAGCGACGCGGCCTGCGCCAGGTGGCTGTCGAGCAGCTCGTCGAGCTCCTGGCGTGCATCGACCCAGGTGAGAACGCCGACGATGAGCCAGATCAG
>JANNDB010000920.1:0-3558 GCA_031387285.1 Betaproteobacteria bacterium
TGGTGGATGGAGGTGTAGAAGTCGGTGTAGTCGCCAATCCGCGTGGGCAGCGCGTGCTCCACTTCCTGCTGCGGTATCAGGCAACGCGCAACGACCTGCTGTTGGGCGGGCGCCGCATCGGACCGCAGCAATGCGAACACGCCATGGCGCAGCGCCTGCCAACTGGCGCTGCCGCTGGCCATGAAGGCGTTCAAAGTGGCCTGCGCAGCCAGAGCGCAGGCCTGCTGCGCCGCGCCGGACAAGGCGCCGAAGGCGTGCAGCGCAGCCAGGTCCAGCACCTGGTCGCCAATGGCCAGGCCACCGCGAAAGGCTTGCTGGCTGCCCTTGCCCCGGAACACGCCCACGGGCAGGTTCTGGATGGGAAAGTCCGGGTGGCCGTCGGCGGCGGCAAGCCAGCTGCGGGATTGGGGGTCGTGTGTATGGTTCAGCAACATGGGCTCGTTCAGGCGGACGCCATCAGGGCATCGTCAAAGATCGCGACGGCGCGGGTCCAGCCGGCCGAGGCGCCACGAATCTTGTGCGGGAAACACGAGATGAAAAAACCGTAGGGCGGCAGCACTTCCAGATTGTGCAGCTTCTCGATGTGGCAGTAACCGATATCGCGTCCGGCCTTGTGCCCTTCCCAGATCAGCGAGGCATCACCCGACTCGCCGTACTTCTTCGCCGTATGTACAAACGGTGCGTCCCAGCTCCAGGCGTCGGTACCCGTGAGGCGCACACCACGTTCGAGCAGATACATGGTGGCCTCGTAACCCATGCCGGCGCCGGCAGATACATAGTCGTTGTGGCCGTAGCGTGAACCGGCGCGGGTGTTGACGACCACGATTTCCAGTGGTTTGAGGGTGTGGTCTATGCGTTCGAGTTCGGTTTCCACGTCCGAAGCGGTCACCACATAGCCGTCGGCCTTGTCGCGAAAGTCAAGCTTCACACCGGGTTGGAAGCACCACTCCAGCGGCACCTCGTGGATCGCAATCGCCGGCTTCTTGCCGCCCAGCGCATTGTCCATGGTCGAGTGGAAGTGGTAAGGCGCATCGAGGTGCGTGCCATTGTGCGTCGAGAGTTGCACCAACTCCACCGCCCAACCTTCGACGTCCGGCAGATCTTCCTTCTTCAGACCGGGAAAGAAGGGCTCGATCTGAAAGAACGTGTTCTCGTGCGTGAAGTACCGAATCTTCGGCGCAAAGGCCGGCGGGTCACTCACCACATCGTTTTCAAGAAAGATCGAGAGATCGACGAATTTGCGTGGCATGCAGGCTCCTTGCAGTTGAGACAAATCGGCCTTTAGGCCAGGCCCGCCATCCTAATGCCTGATACAGCGCTGGCTACGCGCCTGTGGCCGCGCGTCATGCATCGACCCATCCGCCACACCGTCGGCCACCACCCTAGTCGATGATCTTGTCGGCGCTGATCAGAATGGACTGCGGAATGGTCAGGCCGAGTGCCTGCGCCGTCTTGCGGTTGATGAACAGCTCAAAAGTCGCAGGCAACTGAACCGGCAATTCGGCTGGTTTGGCGCCGCGCAGGATGCGATCGACATAGGTTGCGGCGCGCCGGAACTGGTCGCGAACTTCGACCCCGTAAGAAATAAGACCACCTTCCTCGACCATTTTGCCCAGCGCGTAGATTGTCGGCACCTTGTTGCTCGCCGCCAGGGCGATGATGGTCTTGCGATGCAGGAAGCTGAAACTGTCCACCATGACGACAAGGCCGCTGTCCGGTTCCCGTCCCAGGCGTTTGACAACTGTATCCAGGTCGGACTCGTTGCGAACAGCGGCCGCGAAGGTCTTGACCCGAAGCCGCGCCGCAACAGTTTCCATGGGGCGCAGGTAGTACTCGGCGTAAGGCGCCACCTCCGGGTTGAACATCACGGCAGCCTGTGTCACCCGTGGCGCGATCTGCTTCAACAACTGCATCCATTTTTCCGCCAGCGAGGCTTCTACATTGACAAAGCCAGTGATGTTGCCCCCCGGGCGCGCCAAAGACTCGACAAACCCGCTGCCAACGGGGTCGGAGATCACCACAAAGACAATGGGGACCTGCTTGGTCTCTCGCTGCAGCGCCGCGGTCGCGGGTGTCGTCGCAGCCAGGATGACGTCAGGTTGCAGCGCCACCAGCTCCTTTGCGAGCATATCGGCGCGATTGGCGTTGGCGACCGTCCACCGGACGTCGAGGCGCAGATTGCGCCCGTCCACCCAGCCGAAGCCCGCCAGTGCGTCCTTGAACCCGGCCAGACGCAACTGCGCTTCGGCATCGCTTTGCGCGAAACCCATCAGCACGGCAACTCGCTGCACCCTGCCTGAATCCTGCGCCAGGCTGGTGCCAGGCATCGAGAAAGCCGTGGCACCAAGCGCGACGACGAGACTGCGACGATGATTCATATGCACCCTTCTTGAAGGCCCAGTATGCGCGTGTTTGCATGCGCAAATCGGCAGGAGCGCGGTGAAGAAGGGCCCACAGGCCGCAGTCCCAGGCTGGTAGAGTCTCCGCAGCCGCAACGAATCCTGGACCGGGTAACTGCATGAAAACCATCAAAACCTTTCCGCGCAAAGTCACCGAAACCCCCAACACCTTCATCACCCTGCCCGACGGCACGAAGCTGGCTGCGCGGGTCTGGATGCCAGTCGACGCCGACAAGAAACCGGTGCCGGTGATCCTGGAATACCTGCCCTACCGCAAACGCGACGGCACCCATGTGCGCGACGCCCTCACTCACCCCTACCTGGCCGGTCACGGTTATGCCTGTGTGCGGGTGGACATGCGTGGCAACGGCGACTCGGACGGTTTGCTGTTCGACGAGTACACCGCGCAGGAGCTGCAGGACGCCTGTGACGTGATCGCCTGGCTGGTGCGACAACCCTGGAGCACCGGGCGCGTCGGCATGATGGGCATCTCCTGGGGCGGCTTCAACGGCTTGCAGGTAGCCGCGCTACGTCCGCCCGGACTGCAAGCCGTGATCACGCTGTGTTCCACCGACGACCGCTACACCGACGACATCCACTACAAAGGCGGCTGCCTGCTGGGCGAGAACATGGGCTGGTCGGCCACCATGTTTGCCTATTCTTCGCGCCCGCCGGATCCGGCGCTGGTGGGGGACCGCTGGAAAGCCATGTGGCTGGAGCGCCTGCAGGCTGAGCCGCTGCTGGCCATTCCCTGGCTGGAACACCCGCACCGCGACGCCTACTGGAAACACGGTTCGGTGAACGAAGACATCGGCGCCATCGAGGCTGCCGTGCTCGCCGTCGGCGGCTGGAACGATGCTTATACGAATGCGGTGCCGCGCCTGGTGGCTTCGGTCAAGGCGCCGGTCAAGGGCATCATCGGGCCCTGGGCCCACAAGTACCCGCACTTTGCGGTGCCCGAACCGCGCATCGGTTTCCTGCAGGAAGCGCTGCGCTGGTGGGACCGCTGGCTGAAAGACGCCGCCACCGGAGTCGAGAAAGACCCGGCGCACCGCACCTACATCATGGATGCCCGCCGCCCCGGCGCATCGGTCACGCACATCACCGGGCGCTGGGTCGGCGACGCTGTGTGGCCGGGTGACCGCCATGAACAGCGGCG
>JANNDB010000938.1:0-2801 GCA_031387285.1 Betaproteobacteria bacterium
GCACCGCGCGCCGCCGAGATCGACCGCAACGACCAGTTCCCCATGGATTTGTGGCGCAAGATGGGTTCCCTTGGGGTGCTGGGCATCACCGTGGGCGAGGAATATGGCGGCGCCAACATGGGCTACCTGGCGCACATGATCGCCATGGAGGAGATCAGCCGGGCCTCGGCCTCGGTCGGCCTGAGTTACGGCGCGCACAGCAACCTGTGCGTGAATCAGATCAAGCGCAACGGCACGGAGGCGCAGCGCCGCAAGTACCTGCCCAGACTGATCTCGGGTGAACACGTGGGCGCGCTGGCCATGAGTGAGCCGGGTGCCGGCAGCGATGTCCTGTCGATGAAGCTCAAGGCCGAAGACAAGGGCGGCTATTACCTGCTCAATGGCAGCAAGTTCTGGATTACCAACGGCCCGGACGCCGACACGCTGGTGGTCTACGCCAAGACCGAGCCCGAACTTGGCGCGCGCGGCGTCACGGCATTCATCATTGAAAAAGGCATGAAGGGCTTCAGCATCGCCCAGAAGCTCGACAAGCTGGGCATGCGGGGCAGCCACACCGGAGAACTGGTGTTCAGCAACGTCGAAGTGCCGGCAGAGAACATCATCGGCAACCTCAACAGCGGCGCCAAGGTGTTGATGAGTGGCCTGGACTATGAGCGCGCGGTGTTGTCGGCAGGCCCGATCGGCATCATGCAGGCGGTGCTGGACAACGTTGTGCCCTATATCCACGACCGCAAGCAGTTTGGCCAGAGCATCGGTGAATTCCAGCTGATCCAGGGCAAGGTCGCCGACATGTACACCGTGTTGCAGGCGGGTCGCGCCTACTGCTACACGGTGGGCAAGAACCTGGACGCGCTGGGCAGCGAGCATGTGCGCCGGGTGCGCAAGGACTGCGCCTCGGTCATCCTGTGGTGCGCCGAGAAGGCGACCTGGATGGCCGGTGAGGGCATCCAGATATTCGGTGGCAACGGCTATATCAACGACTACCCGCTGGGGCGCCTGTGGCGCGACGCCAAGTTGTACGAGATCGGCGCCGGCACCAGCGAGATCCGGCGCATGTTGATCGGGCGCGAACTGTTCACGGAGACCATGTAGGCGCGCGTTCGGCGGCACAATCCGGACATGCGCAACGACACCCAAATTCTGCTGGAGCATAACCGCGCGTGGGCGGCCCGCATGAAACGTGAACGCCCCGGCTTCTTTACCGGGCTGCTGGCCCAGCAGAAACCGCGTTACATGTGGATCGGCTGTTCCGACAGCCGCGTGCCGGCCAATGAAATCACCGGGCTGGAGCCCGGCGAGGTGTTCGTCCATCGCAATATCGCCAACGTGGTGGTGCATTCGGATCTGAACGCGCTTTCCACCATCCAGTTTGCGGTCGAACACCTGAAGGTGGCGCACATCATGGTGGTCGGGCACTACGGCTGTGCCGGCGTGCGTGCCGCGCTGCAAGGCACGCGCATCGGCCTGGCGGACAACTGGCTGGCCCATATCCGCGACCTGAAGTTGCGCCATCGCAAGCGCATCGACCACCTGCCGCCCGAGCAGCAGGAAAACGTGTTGTGCGAGATCAACGTGATCGAGCAGGTCGGCAACGTGGCGCTGTCCACGGTATTGCAGGACGCCTGGGCGCGCGGGCAGCAGGTCACCGTCCACGGTTGGGTCTATGGCCTGCAGGATGGTCTGCTCAAGGATCTGCAGGTGAGCATGGACGCCTCCGCCACCGTGGTGGACGTCTTTCGCGCCGCCATCAAGTGTTACCCCCGCGCGGCCGAGGTCGATGCGGCAGCGGGGGTCGACACCACTTTTGACTCGCTGGAAGACGACTGAAGCACGATGTTCCCCCAACGCCTTGACTCCAAGGTTGCCTACGACATCGCCAAGGCGATGATGGACGGCTTCAACCGCCACTACCGCCTGTTTCGCACCGAATCGGCGCGCGCCAAGCATCGCTTCGAAACCGCGGACTGGCACGGTCAGCAGCGCGCACAACGCGAACGCATCGAGTTCTACGACCTGCGCGTGCGCGAATGTTCCATGCGGCTGGAGCGCGAGTTCAAGGCCGGCGAGGTGCCCATGGAGATCTGGCAGCAGATCAAGCTGCACTACATCGGCCTGCTGGTCGACCACCACCAGCCCGAGCTGGCCGAGACTTTCTTCAATTCGGTCACTACCAAGATCCTGCACCGCAGCTATTTCCACAACGACTTCATCTTCGTGCGTCCGGCGGTCAGCACGGAGTACATCGAAAACGACGAAGCGGCGGCTTTGCCCACCTACCGCGCGTATTACCCGACAAACGACAACCTCGCCCACGTGCTGGAGCAGATGGTGTCGGATTTTGATCTGCGCCGGCCGTTCGACAACCTGCCGCGCGATTGCGGCTACGTGCTCGAGGCCATGCGCGTACGCCTGGGTGAGGTGAAGCTGCGCGCCAATTTCCAGCTACAGGTGTTGTCAGGCCTCTTCTTCCGCAACAAGGGTGCGTATGTGGTCGGCAAGATCATCAATGGCTTCAACGAGGAGCCGTTTGCGCTGCCGGTGTTGCACAACCGCTCTGGCAAGCTGGTGATTGACGCGGCCTTGTTCGGGGAAGACGATCTGCTCATCCTGTTCAGTTTTGCCCGCGCCTATTTCATGGTAGACATGGAGGTGCCCAGCGCCTATGTGCAGTTTCTGCGCAGTCTGATGCCGCGCAAACCGCGCAACGAGATGTACAGCGCGCTGGGGCTGCAAAAGCAGGGCAAGACACTTTTCTACCGCGACTTCCTGCACCACCTTCGGCATTCGAGCGACAAGTTCCG
>JANNDB010000961.1:0-7367 GCA_031387285.1 Betaproteobacteria bacterium
CGGGCTTGTGAACCTTCACACGCGATCCCTTGACTGCCTGTCGTCCACCTCGATGATCAAGGTCATGGCGGTGTCGCCTGCGGCGCATCCGGTAAACAAACCGATTCCACCCCCCTGCAAGACCATCTGTTCGATCAGCTCGATCAGGCCGCGCAGGCCGCGCAGGCCAGTTGGCCCCTGCGGGTGACCCCAGACCAGCGAACAGCCGAACTGGTTCATCTTTTCCAGCGGAAACTTCATCTCCCGGGAAAAGACGATGTCATTGACGACGAACGGGCTGTGCGTCTTCACATGCGTCACCTGCTCCATCGTGAGGCCGGCGTTTTTCAGCGCCGCGTGGGATGCTGGCACCAGCGCATAAGGCATGAGCGCCTTGTCGGTGCGGGCTAGACCCACACCGAGCAGGCGTATGCCGATTTCGGGCCGCTTCGACAGTGCGTCTGCCTTGTCGCCGGAGCACACAAAAAGGGCCGCGTTCCCGTCCGCTGGATGCGTCTGCCCGCCATACGTTATGGTGCCGCCTTCCTGCACCGGTTTGAGTTTGGCAAGCGCCGCAGCGCTAGTGTCATGCACCCCTTCATCACCCTCCATCCGGGACACGATTTTGCGCAAGTGTGCATCGGGTACTTCGAACGGCAGCGACATATAGCGCCGCTGGAAGGCGCGGTCGGCGGCCAGTGCGTCCTGGTACTGCGCATATCGCTGAAGGGTTACCTCGTTTTGTTCGGCGGTCGTGATGCCAAAGCGGCGCGCCACGTTTTCCCCGGTTTCGATCATGGCAACGCGTGCAAATGGGTCTTCCTGGAAGTTGTCCAGTACCCAGCTTTCGTGGCTGCCGTTGCCGCCCGGCCTGTCGGGGTTTGGATAGTAGATCTGCGGCCCGTTGCTCACGCGGTCGGCGGTGAGGACGAATACGCAGTCGGCACGCCCCGCACCTACTTCATCGGCGGCCATGGCGACGCAGCGCGCCGAAGTCGCGCAGGCCTGTGCGGCGCTGGGGCCGCCTACGTGCTCGAACCCGATCAGACCCATCGCCCAGGGTAGGCCGTAAAAGCTGCCCTGCTGCGGCACGGTCAGCCCCAGCACGCCATAGTCAATGGGTGCGGACTGCAGGCCGCGCGCGGCTATTTCCCGCTTTGCGTTCCAGGAGGCGAATTTCAGACTGTGCAGGTGCGACAGAGAACCCTGCCAGCGAGCAAAGGGGGTGGACCAATACTGGCCATAGGGAATGAATGATGGGTTCATGGGCAGCGCGTGAGGCGTGGGTCCGGCCGGGCAGCTACACCCGGCTGCTGGCCACGTGGAGCGGTGCTTCTCCATCGAGAAAGCGTGTAATGTTGCGGGCGGCAGCGCCCGCGAGGTCGCCGAAAATGCCTGCGACCATCGGCGAGTTATGCGGGGACCCCAGGACGTTGGGCAGGTCGAGAAACGGATAGTCAAGCGCGAACTTGCCCGCATGCATGGGTTCGGTCCACCACACGTCCAGACAAGCGCGAAAGGCGGGGTTTTCCTTCAGGTGCGAGAACAGTGGCGCTTGCTGTACCAGCGCGGCCCGCGACACGTTGACAAGAATCGCGTTCGGTTTGAGCAGGCGCAACTGCCGTTCCCCAATGGCGTTTTCCGTCTGGGCATTGAGTTCCGCGGCAACCACCAGCACGTCCGCCTGGTCCAACGCTGCGTCGAGGTGTTCCAGACTCACACACAAATCAACCAAGTGGTGGGTATTCCCGGAACGGTTTACGCCGCGGACCTTCATTCCGAACGCCTGCAACAGGCGCGCCACGCGGGAGCCGATGGCGCCGAGTCCGAGCACAGCTGTGGTGCCACCGTCGAGCCGCGTATTGATGCCCGATTGGTTGAACTCGCCCAGCGCCAGCTGACGGTGCCGAGGCATCAGATTCTTTGCCGCAGCGAGGACCATCGCCAATGCATGCTCGGCGATCGGACCGGCGGCGGCGCCCGGGTTGAAGGCCACTGCGCCGGTGGCGAACAACTCGAACGGAAAGCGATCGCGGCCCGCGGCCAGGCACTGGATGAATGGGGTGCGGGCGAGGGCCTCCAGTTCAGACGCACCGAGCTCGCGATCAGGCGAAAAGGTCACCAACACGCGGGCTTCTTGCAGGTGCGCGGTACGGTTGCCCCCCTCCAGGTCAGCGAGAAATCGCACCTCCGCCCGCGAGGAGAGCTCTTGTGAATAGATCGCGCGTATCGGGGAATCCACCGCATGCGCGACGACTACGACGGGCCGTGTCATATCAGTCGCGGTAAGAGCCATACAGCTCATCCGCGAGGCGTAGGCATGCAGGCCAGTCCTTGGCCGAACGCGAGACGTTCTGTATCGCCTGCACCTGCGCCGCAGCGTGCACCTGGACCGCCTCACTGGGGATCACGATCTCCACACCGCCTGATAGCGCCGCGATCTGGATTCGACACGCCATCTCGTAGAAATGGTGCGTGACATAGGCTTCCCCAATCGATCTCTCGGCCACCAGCGCACCGTGGTTGCGTAATGTGACAACACTGTAGTGGGCCAGGTCACGAAGCAGCGGAGCGGCCATCGCGAGATCGAATTCGTAGCCTGAAAAGTCGTGTGACACCACCTTGCCGTACAGCGTCAAGGCATGTTGCGAAAACGGTATCAATCCGCTCTTCTGAATCGATACCGCCACATTGGCCACCGAGTGGGTGTGCATCACGCAGCCCACGTCGGGCCGAGCCAGCATGACGGAGGCATGCAGCACCTGAATCGCGTTGGGCGCTCTTCGGCTGTTGCCGTCGAGTGGCGTCCCATCGAGGCCAAACTTCAGCAGGCTGGATGCAGTCACCTCACGAAACAGGAAGTCCAGCGGCTTCACCAACAACGCATCTTCTTCAGGTACGCGGGCAGAAATATGGTTGTAGGTGAGATCCTCCAGTCCCAAGTGGGCGACCAGGCGGTAGCAAGCCGCGAGTTCAACCCGGGTCTGCCACTCGGCGGATTCCTTATCGGGGGAAGCCGCCATGCTCACTTCCGGGTTTTTTCATAGGCTACCGCCTCATCACGGAAATACTTCAGCGCGGCGTCACCGTCCACCCCCGCCGCCTTGGCGGTCGCCACCCACTCCTGGTCAAAAAACGCGAGTGCCTTGCGGAACCCGTCTACGGTTGCAGCGTCTGCGACCGTCGTCTTGATGCGGCCCTCGGCCTTACGCGCCGCCACGGCATCGTCCTGCTGCTTGGCAAGCACTTTGCCGGCCAGTTTTGCGTAGACTTCGCCCGACACCGCATCGATCGCATCGCGATCGGCCTTCGACAACGCTTCCCATTTGGCTTTGTTGACGACGACAAAAAACGAGCTGAAATGCAGGCCACCTGGAATCTCCAGATGGTATTTGATCAAGGGCTCCACCTTGAAGCCGCTGATGATCGAATTGGTGCCAATCACCCCATCGACGATGCCCTTGGCAACCGTGTCGTAGTACTCCGGCGGCGGCCGAATCAGCGGAACCGATCCCAGGTTGGTCGCCATCTTGCTCGGAACCGTTCCGGGCGCCAGGACCTTCATCCCCCTCAAATCGGCGGCGCTCTTTATCTCTTTGTTGGTCGTGAACACATGCAGGGCGCCCGACGTATGCAGTGCCAGTACATGCGTATTGGTATGTTCGTCGGCCTTTTCGAGGAAGCGCTTATACGTGCGCCAATAGGCCACTGAAACCGATTCTGGAGAATCGACCCCCACGTAGGTCTGGGCAATCTGGGTCAGCGCGAAGCGGCCCGGGCTTTGCGCATGATTGCCTCCTGCCATGTCGGCGATACCCTGCTCCACCATGTCAAAGTTGCGCGACATCGGACCCATCGGCGCGGTTGTGATTTCCACCTTGACCCGCCCCTGGGTGACGCGATCTATTTCCGCGATCCAGGGAACCAATATGCCGGTGTGGTAGGGGTGGGTCGGTGGAACAAGTTGGGCAAAGCGCAGCGTAGTCTGGGCATGCAGCCCCGGGGCCATGGTCAACGCCAGGGCGAAGCCAACGCAGGCTGCAAGGGAACGGAAAAGTCTCATGAAAGTCTCCTTGAAAATGTCAAACACGAAAGGGCAGCGGTATTCATTTCATCAGACCTGGCAGGTACATCACGATGCCGGGGAACGCGATCAGGATGGCCACGAGCACAAGTTCAGTGGCCAGGTACGGCACGACGCCCCAAACCACCCGCTCCATCTTCACATCGGGCAAAAGAGACTTGACGACGAACAGCAGCAGCCCCAGCGGGGGATGGATCAGCCCGGCGCCGCTGACGATGATCACAAAAATGCCGAACCAGATCGGATCGATACCGGCAGCGACCACGACTGGCAGAAGGATCGGAACCGTCAGAAGCATTACCGCGGTGCCCTCCAGGACAAATCCCAGCATGATGTACACCAGAAGCAGCAGCAGGATCAGCTGGAATTGCCCCAAATGAAACGAATTGATCCAGGCGCTGAAGGCAGCGGTCGCACCGGAAACGGTGACGAAGTTGGCAAGAATCAGTGAGCCAAACAGAACCACAAACAGCATGGATGAGACCCTGGCCGCATCTACCAGCGCTTCGATGAAGCCGGCCAGGGACAGGGTGCGCCTCTGAATCGCCAATGCCATGGAGCCAAAGGCTCCTACACCCGCGGCCTCATTGGCGCTGAAGACCCCCAGGTAAATACCACCCAGCACGACGCTGAACAGTGCCACGATCGGCCAGACATCGCGCAGCAGCCTGATGCGCTCTCTCCACGGCGTGTGTTCTCCGGCAGGGCCGAGATCGGGCTTGACGAGTGTGATCAGACCGATGGTGACAATCAACAGAAATACTGCGAGCAGGCCTGGCAATATTCCCGCAACCATGATCTTGCCAAGGCTCACCTCGGAGATAAGCGCGTACACCACCATCGCAATGCTGGGCGGAATCAGTATGTCGAGGGTCGATCCAACGGCCACAGTGGCAGCCGCGAAGCCTGGGTCGTAACCGTACCTGCGCATCACCGGTACCGACACCTTGGTC
This sequence comes from Betaproteobacteria bacterium, assembly GCA_031387285.1. Lineage (GTDB taxonomy): Bacteria > Pseudomonadota > Gammaproteobacteria > Burkholderiales > Burkholderiaceae_C > CAISIP01. The sequence goes on from JANNDB010000961.1 coordinate 5,017, forward strand.
ATGGTCGCAGCACACGCCAACGCAGAACCGGAAATGGCGCTGAACGCACCGCACGCAAGGATCGTCGCCATTGCCAGACCACCGCGGCGCGCACCGAGAAAGCCATAGGCGGCGGCATAGAGTTCGTCAGCCATGCCGGCCCGGGCAAACAATGAACCCATGAGCACAAACAGCGGCAACACCGACAGGTTGTAGTTCAGCGCGGTGTCGGCCACCAGGTTGCCGACCTGGTTCAAAGCGCCCTGCCAACCCACTACTGCGGCGAACGCAACGGTGCCCACCAGACCCATCGCAAAACCAATCGGCACCCCGAAAATCAGCAGGGCGAAAAGGACAACGAATGCAATGAGCGTCGCATCCATGGCGTCAGTACCTGAAATTCAGCGCATTGCGCGCCGACGCCCGCGTGAGCGCCAGGGTGACGACAAATGCCGCGACACACAGCACCGTCATGAACGCAATGGGCATCCACAAAGGCAGGTTGATGCTCGAAAGGATGTCTTTCGACACCCATTTGCGGGTTGCCTCGGACCCCAGGCGCCAGGCAATGCCAGCCAACACCACGGTGCTAACCAATTGGATAAAAGGCTCTCGCAAGGCATTCACCCTGGGGGAAATCAAATGGTCCAGGATGCCGGCGCGCAAATGCTCGTTTCTACCGCTTGCCAAAGGGAGCGCGGAGAACGTGACGATCGCCATCAGCGCGCGAACATACTCGAAAGCGCCCGGCAAAGGGGTGTTCAGAACGTAACGCCCGAATACGTCGACGATAGTCACCAGAATGAGTATGCAAAGTGACAACGCAGCGAGATACTCCAGAGCTTTTCGCAGGCGTTGGATGGATGGGTCCTGAAGCGGCAAATCGGCATTGCTCATGGTCTCATCCATGCGGCTTGACCCCAGCAACCAGGCGCGCGGCATACTCCTTCACGAAGCCCGCGAGAGGGTGTGGCGCACGGCCGATAAACGCCCGCACCGCATCTGAGGTTTGGGTGTTTCGAGGGTCCTGCAGGTGGGCGTACATGCGCAGGAGTTCCAGTGTTTTCCAGGACGGCATACCTGCGGCCAAAAACCTTTGATGGGCAATCTCCGGCGTTGTGGCCTCATAGCGGACCTCCCTTCCCAGCTCGACACCGAGAGCCTGCGCAAACTCCGAGTAGGTCGGACGGTCCGCGCCGGTCACCACCATTGATCCATTGCCCAGGTCGGACTTGAGCAGCACTGCCACCGTGACTGCGGCCAGATCGTCGACATGGACCAGGCTGATACGCGCCGTGCCCATAGGGGCAGAGAAACTGCTGGAAGACGCGATCTCACCCGCGAATGCGTACAGATTTTGCATGAAGTTGCACGGCCGCAAATGGAAGAAAGCCAGACCGGTGGCCTCGACTGCTCGCTCAGCCAAGCCGTGCCACCGCCCGATCAAGGCCTCCGATTCCGGGTCCGCAATTTCCGTCGAAATCTTGACAATGCGCCGCACTCCGCCGTGCCTGGCAGCCGCCGCCATTTGGCCTTGCAGTTCGACCAGACTTGGTTCAAGAGGCGATATGAGCAGCATTTGCTCTATGCCCTGCGCAGCTGCAGGCAATGAATCGGGTTGGGTCATGTCGGCGACGACCACTTCAACCCCAGCGGGAAAACTGGAAGCCTGTTCCGCGCGACGGACCATGGCCCGCACCGCTGCGCCGGCAGCTACCAGGCCGCCAACGACAGCCCGACCAGTATCGCCTGTGGCGCCAGTAACCAGAATCACGTGGAGCTTCCACCGGAAGACCGATGGCCCGTCAAAAACGTGTCGAGCTGTTGGTTGAATGCATTTGAGTTGTCCATGTTGGACAGGTGCCCCGCCCCCGGTACCACGCCAAACGCACAACTGCCAAATCGCGCGGCGAGAGACTGCGCCTGTGCGAGCGGCGTCAACTGATCGAACTCGCCCACCATCACATGCACGGGTATCGACACCGCCGCATGGTCCAGCTTTCGCTTGTAGTTCGACACATAGTCCAATGCTTTCAGGTACGACTCCTTGTGCAGCGCGGCGATGCTTGCCTCCAGTCGCCGGGTCGACGATGCTGGCGCATTCGGCACCGCGAGGGACCGCGCCACCGCTGGCGCGATGTCGGCCGGCGTCTGCCCGGCAAGAAGCGGCGCCTTGCGAAGCCGCAAGATTTCCTCTATCCACTGCGCGTCATGCTCTTCCCCCGGGCCGGCAGACGTATCTGCGAACACCGCGGAGCGAACGATTCGCGGCTGGCGCCACAACACATGCTGCGCGATCAGGCCGCCCATGGACAGGCCCACGATATGGCAGTCCGCTACCCCGAGATGTGCCAGGACCCGGACGATGTCGG
>JANNDB010001026.1:0-10082 GCA_031387285.1 Betaproteobacteria bacterium
CCCGTCGATTGGCAATTCTGGGCTTCGCCGCGCCGCGTGACTTTCTGGCCGGCGCACTGACCGACCAGGAGGCAAAGTGGTTGTCTCAGTGTGATCAGGTCGCGCCGGCCGACCTGATGGAACGGCATCGCCACAACCTGCCGGACTGGCTGGCGATGGCGCTCAAGGAGCAATTGGCACAAGGGTTCTGGCCGCTGGCGGAAAGCCTGGGCAACCCCGCTGCCCTGGATCTGCGGGTCAATCTGCTGAAAGCAAAACGTGCCGACGTCCAGCGTGAACTCGCCAAGGACGGCGTGGAGTCCACCACCACGCCGTATTCACCCTGGGGATTACGTCTTGCAGGCAAACCGGCCGTGACGCGGCTGGAGCTTTTTCAGCGAGGGGACGTGGAAATACAGGACGAGGGATCGCAACTGCTGGCGCTGCTGGTGGATGCCCGGCGCGGCGAAATGGTCGTCGACTTCTGTGCCGGCGCGGGAGGCAAGACACTCGCCCTGGGTGCGTGCATGCGCAATACCGGGCGCTTGTATGCGTTTGACACGTCCGCACATCGTCTGGACGCTATCAAGCCGCGCCTCGCGCGCAGTGGCCTGTCCAATGTGCATCCGGCAGCAATCGCCCATGAGCGAGATGATCGCGTGAAACGGTTGAGCGGGAAGGTGGACCGGGTCCTGGTCGACGCGCCGTGTTCCGGGTTGGGGACGTTGCGCCGCAACCCCGATCTGAAATGGCGGCTTGGCCAGAAAGACATTGCGCCGCTGGCTGAAAAGCAGACTGCCATCCTGGCCGCTGCCGCCCGGCTGCTCAAGCCGGGTGGGCGACTGGTCTATTCGACATGTAGTCCACTGCGGCAGGAAAACGAGGATGTGGCGGAGGAATTCGGCCAAGCCTTTCCGGGTTTTGCTCCAGTCAATGTCGCTCCGCTGTTGGAAGAACTCAAGGTCAATGATCCGGGCAGGCTCTGTAGCAGTACTGGAGAGGGCACTTGTTACCTGCGGCTTTGGCCGCATTTGCATTGCACTGATGCATTTTTCGCCGCAGTTTGGGAGCGGAAGTTGGAAAATTGAAGGATTTTGATGGCTTTTGCTGAATTTTAATTCCGATGGTAGCTAAAATGCGGTCAGTCGGCTAAGATTGCCGGGTTTGACTCTGACCAACCGGTTCGGTTGGCCCTGAACGAATTTTTTCTGGATCACCCTCAATTATGTTTTTACCCGATTGGGCAGTACTGAACGCAGCGGTGGATTGGCTTGCGCATGGTTTTTGGGACATCGCATGGTGGCAGGTCATCCTTTACACCTTGTTGACCACGCATATCACCATTGCCAGCGTCACGATCTACCTGCACCGCCATCAGGCGCACCGCGCGATGGATCTGCATTGGATTCCTGCCCATTTTTTCCGTTTCTGGCTCTGGATCGGTACCGGGCAGGTTACCCGCGAGTGGGTGTCGATTCACCGTAAGCACCATGCAAAGTGTGAAACGGCTGATGATCCTCACAGCCCGGTGGCCCACGGCATCAAGAAGGTGTTCTGGCAGGGCGCCGAACTCTACCGCGCAGAATCAAAGAACCTCGACACCCTGAGCCGCTACAGCCAGGGTTGCCCGAATGACTGGATAGAGCGTAATGTGTATTCCCGCTTCAGCTGGCAAGGTGTCGGCCTGATGATGATTGTGGATCTGGCCTTGTTCGGGGCGCTCGGTCTCGCGGTTTGGGCTGTGCAGATGGCATGGATCCCCGTCACTGCGGCCGGAGTGGTCAATGGTATTGGCCATTATTGGGGTTACCGCAACTTTGAGGCGCCTGACGCCAGCACCAATATCGTGCCATGGGGCGTGCTGATCGGTGGTGAAGAATTGCACAATAACCACCATACCTACCCGACGTCAGCCAAGTTTTCCGTAAAGCCCTATGAATTCGACATTGGCTGGGTATATATCAGTGTGATGGAGAAGCTGGGTCTCGCGCGTGTGAAGAAAACGCCGCCGCGATTGCAGCTGGGAGCCATACGCCCTGTGGCTGATGAAAAGACGCTCGAGGCATTGATTGCGTACCGTTACGAAATGATGGCGGGTTACGCGAAGGAGCTGCGCCGTGCCTGTCAGGCGGAAATTGCGGCCATCAGGGCTCGCCATGGCGACGCTGCATTGCTCGTGGCTGCCAATCGCTGGCTGCACCGCGATGCCGACAAGGTGCCGGCCGAAGCGATGCCTACCCTGGCGCAGGTGCGCGCGGCGCATCCAGTGCTCGACAAGATGGTCGTCATGCGTGAGGAATTGCGACAGCTGTGGCTCAACACCTCGTTCTCGCGCGAACAACTTGCTTCGGACCTGCAGGGCTGGTGCCATCGCGCAGAGGAGAGCGGTATCTCTGCGTTGCGGGATTTTTCCATGCGCCTGCGTTGCGCCAGGGCCTGAGCGGCGCCGGTCGCAATGCAGCACAAGCCCGGCCATTGCCGGGTTTTTTTGCTGTCAGAAGTGACGCGACCAATAATAAGGACCGGGAGAGCCGGGCCTTATTTCTGGTAATCCTCTGGCTTACTTCAGCTTGATTTCCTTGTATTCCACATGCTTGCGGGCTTTGGGATCAAATTTCTTGATCAGCATTTTTTCCGGCATGGTCTTCTTGTTCTTGCTGGTCGTATAGAAGTGGCCGGTACCGGCAGTGGATTCCAGCTTGATCTTTTCGCGTGCGCCTTTGGATGCCATGGTGTGTTCCTTTCAGTCTCTTCGCTCAGGCCTGACCGCGGGCGCGCAAGTCGGCCAGCACGGATTCGATGCCGTTCTTGTCGATCAGACGCAAGGCGGCGCTGGAAACCCGCAGCCGCACCCAGCGGTTTTCGGCTTCAACCCAAAATCGGCGGTACTGCAGATTGGGAAGAAACCGGCGCTTGGTCTTGTTGTTGGCGTGGGAAACGTTGTTTCCCACCATGGGGCCTTTGCCCGTTACTTCGCATACGCGTGCCATTTGGACACTCCATCTTGGAGCGCGGCGCAACCCATGTGCGCATCGCGTTCCCGTTAACAGCTTTCGCCGCACCTCGCCAATACGGGTATTGGCGGTAACTTGAACTTACCTTGCTCCAGTTTTCTCCGGATTTTTGGTAAAGCCTTGGAGTATATCGTTTTTTCCCTGTCTCACGATGGCGTCAGTCCTGCTCCAGGAAGCGCTGGGCGTCCAGAGCGGCCATGCATCCGGTCCCGGCGCTGGTGATGGCTTGCCGGTACACGTGATCCTGTACGTCGCCGGCAGCAAAGACACCGGGAACACTGGTCATGGTGGCGAAACCCTTGAGTCCGGATTGCGTGATGATGTAGCCGCCCGCCATGTCCAGTTGTCCCTGAAAGATCTCGGTGTTCGGTGCGTGCCCAATGGCAATGAAACAGCCTTTGAGCGCCAGGTCTTCCGTCGTTCCATCCACCGTGCTTTTGAGCCGGATACCCGTCACGCCACTTGAATCCCCAAGCACTTCTTCGAGTGTGCGGAAGGTCTTGAGTTCAATCTTTGCAGCGGCAACCTTCTCCATCAACTTGTCCACCAGAATGGCCTCCGCCTTGAACTTGTCGCGGCGATGCACCAGGTAGACCTTGCTTGCGATGTTCGACAGGTACAACGCTTCCTCCACGGCTGTATTGCCGCCTCCGACCACGCAGCAGATCTGGTCGCGATAGAAAAAGCCGTCGCACGTCGCGCAACCGGAAACGCCGCGCCCCATGAACGCAGTCTCCGATGGCAGGCCGAGGTATTTGGCCGAAGCACCTGTGGCCAGCACCAGCGCGTCACAGGTATATGTGAAACTGTCGCCCTTCAGCGTGAAGGGCCGTTTGCTCAAGTCCACGGCATTCACGTGGTCAAAAATAATCTCTGTATTGAATCGTTGCGCGTGCTCCAGAAACCGCTGCATCAGATCGGGCCCCTGAACGCCGTGGACATCGGCCGGCCAGTTGTCTACGTCAGTGGTGGTCATCAGTTGTCCACCCTGGGCGATACCGGTAACCAGGACCGGGTTGAGATTGGCACGCGCGGCATAGACGGCAGCGGTGTAACCGGCAGGGCCGGAGCCGAGTATCAGCACCCGGGCATGTTTGGTCGTTGTCATGGTCTGGAAATGATTGGAGCGGGGCAGGACGCCGGTTACAGTTCAGGGGTAGACACAAAGAATCAAGGCCGGGTCGCTGACCTGGCAGGCATTGTATGAATGCGTTCCATTGTCACATTGGAGGGATTGCCGGATGTCGATGTTTACCAATCTTGATCTCATTCGCCGCGTACCGTTGTTCGCCATGTTGACACAGGCCCAGGCCGAGTCGCTGGCGGGTGCTGTTGGGAAAAAGCGGTTCAAGCGTGGCGAATTCATTGTGGAGCAAGGCAAGCGCTACGGATCCCTTTTCATTATCCTGGCAGGCCGCGCACGTGTAGTCGTTACGGACCGGCGCGACCGCGAGGTCATTCTGGCCACCATGCACCCCGGCGACTACGTTGGCGAAATGAGCTTGATCGATCACGAGCCGCATTCGGCCACCGTCGAGGCTGAAGTGCAGACTGACGCGCTGGTGCTCGGAGGTGAAGACTTCACCCGGTGTCTTCTCGAAAATACGACAACCATGACTGCGGTGATGAAGGGACTGGTTAACCGGCTGCGTTCGGCGGACCGCAAGATCGAGTCGCTGGCGCTGATGAACGTATACGGGCGGGTCGCGAACGTATTGCTTGACAGCGCGGTTCCCAATCTGGACGGAGTGCGCATCATCCGGGACAAGATCTCGCGCCAGGACATCGCGAAGATGGTTGGTGCGTCGCGCGAAATGGTCAGCCGGGTCATGAAGGACTTCGAGGAGCAGGGTTTTATTGAATCCCGTGACGACGGCAGCCTGATCGTCAAGGAGCGGCGGCTCAAGCCGCGTTGAATTGCAGCATCAGGTGTGTATGCTGGCCAAAGGCCGTTCTCGAAGCCGTTGATGTGACGCATGACTTACTCGCTTGACTCCCTGACTTCCCCTGATCGGCGCACGGTCGCCACGCGCCACTCCGGCGTGGGACGCTTCGCCAATGAACTGGCGCTGGTGCTGGGTATTGGACTGCTCGGCCTGTGGTTGCTGGCGATGGTGGGGTACTCCCCATCCGATACGGCCTGGTCCACTTCGGGTGATGGCGCCCCTCTGCGCAACCGGCTGGGCCGGGTTGGCGCACTTGTTGCAGATGCCAGCTACTTCCTGTTTGGCTTTTCGGTGTGGTGGCTCTTTGTTGCCGGCCTGCGCGCCTGGCTCGCTTCGTTGGCAGTCTGGTTGCGCCAGGACGATGGCGCGTCAGAAGAGGCGATGCAGGGGTCGGCCTGGTCGAGACGCATGCAAGCGTTTCCGGTGCGGTGGATCGGCCTGGCTGTGCTGCTGTGCGCCAGTTGCGTGCTGGAGTGGAGCCGCCTTTACAGCCTGGAGGTGCGTCTGCCGGGCGCCAGCGGTGGCGTTCTGGGCTCTTTGCTCGGCTCACCGGCCCTGCAATGGCTGGGCTTTACAGGCTCCGGATTGGTTGCCATTGCACTGGGACTTGCCGGTGCCGCGCTGGGCCTGCGATTTTCCTGGGGCCAGGTCGCCGAGCGGATCGGCGCCGCTGTCTACAGCAAATTCGAGTCAAGTCGCAAGCAGCGCGAAATCGTGGAGGACATCGCACTGGGACAACAGGCTGCGCGCGAGCGGGAAGAGGTGGTGCTGGAGGAGCGGGTCGAGATTCGGGAGCACCATGCGGCCCCGGTGCATGTCGAACCTGTCGTGCTCGAAGTGCCCCGTAGCGAGCGGGTCGCAAAAGAACGCCAGAAGCCGCTGTTTGCCGAAATGCTCGACAGCAAGCTGCCCCAGGTCGATCTGCTGGACTCCGCGCAAATCCGTCAGGAGACGGTCTCTGCGGAGACGCTGGACATGACCAGCCGCATGATCGAGAAAAAGCTCAAGGATTTCGGCGTCGAGGTGTGGGTCATACTTGCCCTGCCTGGCCCGGTCATCACGCGCTACGAGATCGAACCGGCGGTGGGCGTGAAAGGCTCGCAGATCGTCGGTCTTGCCAAGGACCTGGCGCGCAGCCTGAGCCTGACATCCATTCGTGTCGTGGAAACCATTCCGGGCAAGACTTGCATGGCGCTTGAACTGCCCAACGCCAAGCGCCAGTCGATCAAGCTGTCGGAGATTCTGGGCTCCAAGGTCTATAACGAGGCCAAGTCGCTGCTCACCATGGGACTGGGCAAGGACATAGTTGGCAACCCTGTCGTCGCGGACCTGGCCAAGATGCCGCACGTGCTGGTTGCCGGCACCACCGGTTCAGGCAAATCGGTGGGCATCAACGCCATGATCCTGAGTCTCCTGTACAAGGCCGATGCGCGCGATGTGCGCTTGCTGATGATCGACCCGAAGATGCTCGAAATGTCCGTGTACGAGGGCATTCCGCATCTGCTTGCGCCGGTGGTCACCGACATGCGCCAGGCGGCGCACGGCCTGAACTGGTGTGTGGGCGAGATGGAGCGCCGCTACAAGCTGATGAGCAAGATGGGTGTTCGCAATCTGAGCGGCTACAACACCAAGATTGACGATGCCAAGTCGCGCGGCGAGTCCATCGCCAACCCGTTCAGCCTGACGCCGGAAGCCCCCGAGCCACTCGATCGGCTCCCGCATATCGTGGTTGTAATCGACGAACTTGCCGACCTGATGATGGTAGTCGGCAAGAAAATCGAGGAGCTCATCGCCCGCCTGGCGCAGAAGGCGCGCGCGGCCGGCATCCACCTCATCCTGGCCACGCAGCGGCCGAGCGTGGACGTGATCACGGGTCTGATCAAGGCCAATATTCCCACGCGGATCGCCTTTCAGGTCAGCAGCAAGATTGACAGCCGCACCATCCTTGATCAAATGGGCGCCGAAGCCTTGCTGGGCATGGGAGACATGTTGTACATGCCCAGCGGTACCGGTTTGCCGATCCGCGTGCACGGGGCGTTTGTGAGTGACGAGGAGGTGCATCGCGTTGTGAGCTACCTGAAGTCGCAAGGCGAACCGAACTACGTGGAAGGTGTGCTCGAGGGCGGTACCGTGGACGGCGAGGGTGACATGATGGCCGAGGGCGGCGCTGGCAGCGGTGAGAAGGATGCGATGTACGACCAGGCCGTGGAAATTGTGCTGAAGAACCGCAAGCCGAGTATTTCGCTCGTCCAGCGGCACCTGAAGATTGGCTATAACCGCGCCGCGCGACTCGTCGAGGATATGGAGAAAGCGGGCCTTGTCAGCGCCATGAGTGGCAGTGGCCAGCGCGAAATTCTCGTCCCGGCGCGCACCGAATGAATATGCAAACTGTACGTCTTTTCGCGCTGGCCCTGTGCTCGTGCAGTGGCTTGGCCTGGGCCGATGGCCTTGCCTCGCTCGAGCAGTTTGTGCGCCAGGTCCAGTCAGCGCGCTCCGAATTCACGCAGACGGTAACGGCTCCGGCCCGCGACGGCGTGGCAGCGCGCACCAAGACGTCGACCGGTACTTTCGAATTTGCGCGTCCAAACCGGTTTCGCTTCGTCTACCGCAAGCCGTTTGACCAGACGATCGTGGCAGACGGCCAGACGCTGTGGTTGTTCGATGCCGACTTGAATCAGGTGACGGCACGTAGCCAGGCCCAGGTGCTCGGGTCGACGCCGGCGGCGCTGATTGCCTCTGCGGCGGATTTGCGCGCCGTGCAGAGCGAATTCACGTTGCAGTCCGCTCCGGACAAGGACGGTTTGCAGTGGGTTGTCGCAACCCCCAAGGCGCGTGAAGGGCAATTGCAGTCGGTGCGGGTCGGTCTGCGCCAGGCGGGCGGCGCCCCCATACTGGCGGCGCTGGAAATTGTCGACAGCTTTGGTCAACGCTCCGTGCTCGGCTTCTCGGCATTTGAGAGCAATCCCGCCCTGCCGGCGTCGACCTTTGTGTTCAAGCCCCCGGCTGGTGCGGACGTGATCCGTCCGTGAGGCGCTGAGCATGGTGCAAGCCGCAGTGCACGTGCCGCTGGCGGAGCGCCTGCGCCCGAGCACTCTGGCCGAAGTCATCGGCCAGCAGCATCTGGTTGGCGAAGGCCAGGCTCTGCGTGTCGCGTTTGAGAGCGGCATTCCCCACAGTTGCATCCTGTGGGGTCCCCCCGGAACCGGCAAGACCACATTGGCGCGCCTGATGGCCAGCGCCTTTGATGCGCGATTTGTTTCCATCAGTGCGGTACTGGGCGGTGTGAAGGAAATCCGCGAAGCCGTGGAGATGGCCAACGTGGCTGCCGCGCAAGGACGCCAGACCATTGTGTTTGTCGACGAAGTGCATCGGTTCAACAAAAGCCAGCAGGACGCGTTCCTGCCCCATGTCGAGAGCGGGCTGTTCACCTTTGTCGGTGCGACGACCGAGAACCCCTCGTTCGAGGTCAACTCGGCGCTGTTGTCACGTGCCGTTGTCTATGTGCTGCAGCCCCTCGGCGTCGAGGAGCTCATGCAGATTGTGGTGAAAGCGCGTGACTGCGGTGCCATTGCCGAACTGGAACCGGCCGCCGCACAACGGCTGGTGGCCTATGCGGATGGTGATGCCCGCCGCCTGCTCAACACGCTGGAGACACTCAGTGTCGCGGCCAAAACCAACGGACCCGCGGTGATCACCGATGCGTGGCTGCTGAAAATCCTTGGCGAGCGGCTGCGTCGTTACGACAAGGGCGGCGACCAGTTTTTCGATTCCATCAGCGCGCTGCACAAATCGGTGCGTGGTTCGGACCCGGATGCCTCCCTGTATTGGTTCGTGCGCATGATCGATGGTGGTGCCGATCCGCGATACATGGCGCGCCGCATGGTGCGCATGGCCAGCGAAGACATCGGTCTGGCCGATCCGCGCGCCTTGCGGCTGGCGCTGGACGCGACGGAAGTCTATGAACGCCTCGGTACGCCCGAGGGCGAGTTGGCCCTTGCGCAATGTGTGGTGTATCTCGCCATGGCACCCAAGTCCAACGCCGTCTACAAGGCCTACAAGGAAGCCCGGGCCCTGGTAAAAAAAGAGGGGACGCGCCCGGTTCCCCTTCACCTGCGCAACGCGCCCACGCAGCTCATGAAAGACTTGAACCACGGCGCAGGTTACCGCTACGCGCACGACGAGGAAGACGCTTTCGCGGCCGGCGCGAAGTACTGGCCTGACGGCATGGCAGCACAGGTGTTCTACCAACCGGTCGAACGCGGGCTGGAGATCCGCATCGCCGAACGCCTGCGCGAAATCAGGCGGCGCAACAGCCAGGCTGGTTAGCCGGCTCTGCGAAAAGCATACCGCTGCGCGGTCCGCCAGAGGGTAAACCCCCGGCGCGAGCAACAAGGGCATGGGTCTTGCGTCAGTAGAATCAAGTGCGTCAAGCGCCCGGGTTTCGCCTCGTGCCCTTGCCGGTACCCATGACAAGGGCGCCATGTGACCGACATGCGTACCGAAGCCAACAACAAGAACCGGAGCCGCTCACTATGGACATTTTCCTCCAGCAGGTCATCAACGGGCTGGTGCTAGGCAGCGTCTACGCCCTTGTTGCCCTGGGGTACACCATGGTGTACGGCATCATCCAGCTGATCAACTTCGCGCACGGCGAGGTGCTGATGTTCGGCGCGCTGACGGCCTGGACGGTGGCGGGTCTCCTGCAGTCGGCGTTCCCCGAAGTCCCGGGCTGGGTGGTGTTGATCATCGCGACGGTGGTGGCCTGTGCTGTCGCCTCGTTCCTGAACTTCAGCATCGAGAAGATCGCCTACCGGCCGTTGCGCAATTCACCGCGGCTGGCGCCGCTGATCACCGCAATCGGCATGTCGCTGCTGCTGCAGACGCTGGCCATGATCCTGTGGAAACCCAATCCCAAGGCTTTTCCCAACCTCATGCCGACAACGCCTTTTGAGGTCGCCGGTGCCGTCATCTCGCCAACCGACCTGCTGATCCTGGGCCTGACCGCCGTCTTGCTCGCTGCCCTGGTCTGGCTGGTGAACTACACCTCGCTCGGGCGTGCGATGCGCGCGACCGCCGAGAACCCGCGGGTGGCCGGACTGATGGGCGTCAAGCCCGATGTGGTGATCTCGGCTACCTTTGTGAT
>JANNDB010001057.1:0-6034 GCA_031387285.1 Betaproteobacteria bacterium
TTGTCGGGCAGCAGTTCCCAGTTCCGGTTGTCGGTGCTGGCAACCGTGCCGGTGCGCATGATGCGCTTGAGCTCGGAGCCGTTCATCCGTGTCACGTCGGCCACCGCCTGTTCCAGCGCTACCTGGATTTCTGCCAGCGCCGGAATCGGGACCCACAGCGGCAACTCTTCGTCCAGCACATGGTCTTCGCGCACGTAACCGTGCGCCAGCACATAGTCGCCCAGATGTTGCGTGTTGCGCAGGCCGGCGCAGTGTCCCAGCATGATCCAGGCATGCGGGCGCAACACGGCGATGTGGTCGGTGATGTTCTTGGCGTTGGCCGGACCCACACCGATGTTCACCATGGTGATGCCAGTGCGGTCGGAGCGCAGCAGGTGGTACCCGGGCATCTGCGGCAGGCGCAATGGCTCGGCCCCGTATTCGTCACCGGCTTCAGGGCCCAGCCCCACGCGCCGCGTCACCATATTGCCCGGCTCGACAAACGCGATGTATTCGCTCTGCGGGTCTTGCATGGCGGCGCGCCCCAGGCGCACGAACTCGTCTATGTAGAACTGGTAATTGGTGAACAACACGAAGTTCTGGAAGTACTCCGGCGCCGTGCCGGTGTAGTGGCGCAGCCGGTGCAACGAATAGTCCACCCGCGGCGCGGTGAACAGCGCCAGCGGCTGCGGCTCACCGGCGCGCGCCTCGTATGTGCCGTTGGCGATACCGTCATCCATCGAGGCAAGGTCCGGAAGGTCGAAGTGGTCGCGCATCAACTGCCGCCGCTCGGCACTCAGATTGCCTTCGATGTGATCGTGCTGGGCGAAAGAGAAATGGATGGGGATGGGCTGGTTGCTGGTGCCGATCTCGAGTTCAACCTGGTGGTTTTGCAGCAGCAGGCGAAACTGCTCCAGGTAGTAGGCTCCAAACAGGTCCGGCCGGGTCAGGGTGGTCTCGAACCTGCCCGGACCGGCGACGAAGCCAAAACTCAACTGCACGCCATCGACAACGTTGCGTCGTGCCACGGTATCCGTCTGCACCCGCACAAAGGGGTAACAGGCACGCGCCAGGCCCTGAATGGCGTCACCATCGACATAGCGTTGCATGGCCTTGCGCAGATGCGCCAGACCTGCGTCATAAATCTTGTGTGCTTGCGCCAAGGCGGCGATCGGGTCGGTGAAGCGTGTTGTGGCGGTGGGAGGGGGTAGATGAACCATCCCTGTATTGTCCACAATGGCGGTTCGGTTTCATGACATCAGGCTTGGGGTAGAGTGCGAGGCAACTACGAAATGAGGGTCTGGCATGTTTGCGAAGTGGATCCTGCGCGCTCTGGCCGCGTTGTTCGGCCTGGTCGTTCTGCTCGTGCTGCTGCTGGCCGGCGCCCTGTTGGCGCTGGACATTCCCGGCAACGCGTCAGGCATGGCGGCCAAGAGCATTTGTTCGGCCACCTTTGTAGCCGGGCGCCCGTGGCAGAACCTGCTGGCCCAGGATGTGGTGCCGGCGAGCCCGGCACTCGCTCCCATCAGCATCCAGGTTGACGAAGCCGGCACATCGGTCACGGCACGTTTCGCCGGCCTGTTCGCACGCCAGGCACGGCTGTTGCCGGACCGCGGTTGCGTGCTCGAGGTGCCCGCGCCTGCTGCCACCAAGCCAGCCGTGGCGGCGGCCAAGCCGGGCACCGCCCAGGCCTGGCCGGCCGGAGAGGCTGCCCTGCTGCCCGAACAATGGGGCACCGGCGTGGACACCAATGCCCTGCAGCAACTCGCGCAGACTGCGTTCGTGGGCGCCGGTGATCCACAGGCCGCCAACACGCGCGCCATCGCGGTCATACATAGGGGACGCGCCCTGGTGCTGCAGACAGCGCCAGGCTTCGGACCCAACACGCCGTTGCACGGCTGGTCCATGACCAAGACCGTGCTGGGCATGCTCACCTACAAGCTGGCCCAGGAAACCGGTCTGCCGCTGGACACGGCGGTGGTGGACGCATTCGGCAAGGGCCGCGAACCTGCGTGGGTGGCGGACTGGCGCGCCGACGCGCGCAAGAGCATCAAGGTGTCCGACCTGCTCTACATGCGAGATGGCCTGGCCAGCACCGAAGACTACAACCCCTGGGGCTCGGTGCCCAGGATGTTGTGGGGCAATCCGGACGCTGCCGCTTTCGCGGCAGCGGCCAAGCCGGAGGCCGCACCAGGACAACGCTGGCGCTATCTCAGCCAGACCGCGAACCTGCTGGCCGCCGTCGACCGCTCGCGGTTTGCCACCGATGCCGAGTACTGGGCCTATCCCGCACGAGCGTTGTTCCAGCCGATCGGCGCCACCAGCGCCGTGCTGGAGACGGACAGCGCAGGCAACTGGGTCGGATCTTCGTACTTGTGGGCAAGCGTGGGCGACTGGGCGCGCCTGGGCCAGTTGATGCTCTCGGATGGCCGCTGGGACAACAAGCAGGTGCTTCCGCCAGGCTGGCTGAAAATGGCCATGACGCCCTCTACGGCGCAGGGCGAGGGGCGTGGCTATGGCGCGCAGACCTGGCTGTTCGGCGAGCCGCAGGCCGGTGAATGCAAAGGGAGGGGGCTGCCGCCTGATACGGTTGCCATGAGCGGCCACTGGGGCCAGGTGGTGGCCGTCGTGCCTTCACGCGACGCGGTTATCGTGCGCCTGGGCTGGACTTTCCGGCGCGGGCAGTTTGACAATTGTGCTTTCGTGGCAGCTGCGCTCAAGGCGCTGCCGCAACCTTGAGGAGACTGGATATGGACTTGGGTATTGCAGGCAAATGGGCGCTGGTGTGCGGCGCCAGCAAGGGGCTGGGGCTGGGTTGCGCGCAGGCGCTCGCGGCCGATGGTGTCAATGTCGTGATGGTGGCGCGAGGCGCGCAGGCGCTGGAGGCCGCCGCTGCCGACCTGCGCCAGCGCCCGGGGGTTGCCAAGGTCATCGCGGTGGCCGCCGACATCACCACCGAGGCCGGGCGCGCTGCGGCATTCGCCGCCCCGGGCGGACCGGGCACGGCTTTCGACATCGTCATCACCAACGCCGGTGGCCCACCGCCGGGCGACTTCCGCGAGTGGGGCCGCGAGCAATGGGTGGCGGCCCTGGACGCCAACATGCTCACGCCGATAGCGCTGATCAAGACCACCATTGATGGCATGGCCGCGCGCGGCTTTGGGCGCATCGTGAACATTACATCGGGCGCGGTCAAGGCGCCCATCGACAACCTGGGCCTGAGCAACGGTGCGCGCAGCGGGCTCACCGGTTTCGTGGCGGGCGTGGCGCGTGGCGTCACCGCCGGCGCCAACGTCACCGTGAACAACCTGCTGCCGGGCGCCTTCGACACCGACCGTCTCCGTGCCACCATGCAAGGCGCCGCCAAGAAAACCGGCCAACCCATCGAGACCCTGCTCGAGGCACGTGCCAAGGCAATCCCCGCCAAGCGCTTTGGCACGTACCAGGAGTTCGGCGCGATCTGCGCTTTCCTGTGCAGCCAGCACGCAAGTTATATCAATGGCCAGAATATCCTGGCCGATGGCGGCGCATACCCGGGAACCTACTGAAGCTGCGACTCACACCACGCGACGTGCCGGTTCGCGCATGGTGACGAACTCCTCTGCCGCTGTCGGGTGGATGCCGATGGTGCCGTCAAACACCGCCTTGGTGGCGCCGGCCTTCATGGCAACCGCAAAACCCTGCACGACTTCGCCGGCGTCCGGCCCGACCATGTGCAGGCCGACCACCCGGTCGGTGGCGTCTTCCACCACGAGTTTCATCAGCGTGCGTTCGCTGCTGCCGCTCAAGGTGTGCTTGAGCGCCTTGAATTCGCTGCGGTAAATCGTCACCTTGCCGAACTTCGCGCGAGCGTCCTCTTCCGAGTACCCGACGGTGCCAATGTTGGGATGCGTGAACACCGCCGTCGGAATGTACTGGTAACTCATGCTGCGCGCGGCCTTGCCCTCTGGCGGGCCAAACAGGTGGTCGACCACCACCATCGCCTCGCCCAGGGCCACCGGCGTAAGTTGCACCCGAGCCGTGACATCACCTACCGCAAATATCGAAGGCACCGATGTCTGGTAGTTCGCTCCTACCTCGACGCCACCGTCCTTGCCCATGGCAACGCCCAGCGCATGCAGGCCCAGACCACGCACATTCGGCACCCGCCCCGTCGCATACAGCACCTTGTCCACGACCAAAAGCTGACCGGCCTCTGCGCCATCGAGTTCCACTTCAAGAGCGCCGTCCACCCGGGTGATGCTGCGAACGTCGCTGGCCAGGCGCAGGTCGACACCGGTCTTGCGCAATTCGGCGGCGAGAAAGGAGCGCACATCACCGTCGAATCCGCGCAGCACCTGCTCACCGCGGTAGAGCTGAACGACGTTCGACCCGAGCCCATTGAAGATGGAAGCGAACTCGCAGGCGATGTATCCGCCGCCCACCACGAGCAGCCGCTGCGGAAAGGGTTCCAGGTCGAACATGTCATTGGAAGTGCATACGAGTTCCGCCCCCGCCACCTGCGGCACATGAGGCGTACCGCCGGTGGCCAGCAGGATGTGCTGGGCGCTCCAGACCTTGCCGTCAGCGGACACGCGATGCGCGTCGACCAGCGTTGCATGGGCATCCATGACCGTCACCCCGGCACCCGTCAGCAGGTTCAGATAGACCCCGTTCAGGCGGCTGATCTCGCGCCGCCGGTTCGCCTTCAAGGTTTGCCAGTTCAGGCGCGGCGCATCGCCCTCCCAGCCAAATCCATGGCTCTCTTCAAAGCTGTCTGCAAAATGCGCGGCGTAGCTGTAGAGCTTTTTCGGTATGCAGCCCACATTGACGCAGGTGCCACCCAGCCCACTGGTGCCTGACTGCTCGGCCAGCGCGACGCGCGCACCCCGTTGCGCGGCCATGCGCGCGGCCCGCACGCCGCCGCTGCCACCACCAATGACAAACAGTTCAAAGTCGTATTCCGCCATGGACGAGCCCCGGGCGCGCCTTATTGACGCTCGACGACTTTAACCAATTGCCCGCGGCGCGGCTCGCCGCCACCGTAAACCCCGTTGATCAGGCGCAGTTGCTGTTCCGCCGCCTCCAGTGGCGAGCGCCTGGCCAGCTCGGCAAATCCGCCGGCGGGATACGCCACGCTACGCAACACCCAGGGCCGCGCCTCGGCCTGATCGGCCACTGTCATCGGGCGAAACGAATTGCGCGCCTCCAGCAACTGGGCCTGCCCACGTTGCAGCGCGGCAGCATCCTTGCCGCTCCAGGCCAGTACAAACCGATTGCTGCCCGGGCCGGACACCACGCTGAGCACCAGCGGCTCGACCCGGCCCTGCGCGCCCGTGCGCTGCCCAGAGAAATGGGTGGCCTGCATGCCATTGAGCACGGCGCGTTCGGCGCGGCCCGAAATGGGCTTGAATGCGTTTCGGATCACCTCGTCGTGGCTGGCGCCTAGCTGCGCCGGAGCCAGCCGCACGACCAGGGCCGCGTCGCGCGCCGCATTGACCAGCACAAGCTGGTCAGCCATGTTCCGGATGCTCCACTGCGCCGGCGCGGTAAGTGCCAGTCCGAAGGCCGGATGGTAGAACTGCCGAGCGCGCGTCAAACCCTGGCTTGGGCTCTCGCCAAACGCCATGCCGTCGATTACCTGCAGGTAGCGGGCACGCCCCTCATCGCCGTATTGCCCCTTGTATTGCGCCGCCAACTGGCTGATGGCCGCCAGCCGCTGGTCGTTGCTCGGATGGGAAGCCAGCCAATTGCTGGGGGCCGGCACGGCGCGGCCCTGGGCCCGCGCCTGGTCGGCGGCAAACTGCTCCTGGCTTTTGAGCACCCGGATCACGTCCACCATGTTGTTGGGATTGAACTGGGCCCGAGCGAGGTATTCGGCACCCAGTCCATCGGCCTGCAACTCCTGCTCGCGACCGTAGGAGGCAATGTAGCCGGCCGCTGCGGTCTGCGACGCGTCGCTGACGACCCGCCCGACACCCCCGGCTCCCTTGCTGTCGAGCACTGCGCCGAGCACCGTAGCAGCCAGCACACCGATGCTTGCATCTTGCTGGCGCGTGGCACGCTGCGCCCCGTG